>NZ_JAKKCS010000007.1:0-235840 GCF_021728075.1 Vibrio sp. D54
TGAGCGTGTAAATGGGATACTCAAAATGGAGCTCTTGCTGAAGAAACCGAAAGATCTGAAAGAAGCAAGGACGATGGTAGCAGAGTCCGTAGATATCTATAATCAAATGAGGCCTCATACGGCTTTAAAATACAAAACGCCCGATGAAGTACATCGAGCGTTTTAGTTAAAAAGTGTCAACCCATATCAGGACGGGTCATATCTTCATTGTATTGCTCACTTTGTTTCAATATTTCCTATCTTTTGTCTGGTGATATTCTTCACAATAAAAGTTTTTTGCCCAATATATAAACAATTATTTGTTAGACTTGATTTGTCATAAATGTTAAATGATGTGTAAATATCTAGCATAAGATGCTAGTAAATGGTTTAAACTCAGATTAATCGAAAGTTTCGCCTGTTAAATGTCGTTTCTGGTCTTTATTTGGCTGGTGAATACTTTGGGGTTAGAGTTTACTGCTAGATATGTGTGGTTTAGTCAGCATTATTGGTTTTTTTGCTACATTTTTATGGCAAATTACTTCAATGATTGCTAATGTGTGCCGCAGTCTTTGTAAGGTTTTAGACTTTTGTGCTCAGAAAGTGCACTAAAAAAATCTAAAACTCTGACCGTTCCAGGCCCTTACAAAGAAGTCATGGATGCTAACGAAAAAATTTGGAGTTTTACGCATGTATAAGAATAAAATCACGCGCGCTTTATTTATTGGTGCTGGTCTTTCTCTCGCTCTAGCTGGTTGTGGTGAAAAGCCTGCGGAGAAACAAGCTGCTGAGCCTGCTCCGGCTCCAGCCCCTGAAGCTAAATCTGATTCTAAAGAGCCAAAACTTGCTGCTGTTCAAGAATTGGTGCGTGGTAACGGTACAGAAGTTGCGACAATAGACCCTCATAAATCTCAAGGTGTTCCAGAATCCCACGTGATTCGCGATCTTCTTGAAGGCCTTGTAAACCAAGATGCGGACGGTAACACTATCCCTGGTGTTGCAGAATCTTGGGAAACTGAAGACAACAAAACATACACTTTCCACTTACGTGAAGACGCAAAATGGTCAAACGGTGATCCTGTCACTGCAGGTGATTTCGTTTACAGCTTCCAACGTGCAGTCGATCCAGCAACCGCCTCTCCATATGCTTGGTACATGGAATACACCAAGATGAAGAACGCAAAAGACATTGTTGCGGGTAAAAAAGATAAGAGCGAGTTAGGTGTTAAAGCGGTTGACGATCACACGTTAGTGGTTGAGTTAGATACTGCAGTACCATATTTTGTAATGATGATGGGCCACACGACAGTGAAACCTGTTCATCAAGCAACTGTTGAAAAGTTCGGCGATCAATGGACGAAGCCAGAGAACTTTGTAGGTAACGGTGCTTATGTTGTTGACAACTGGGTTGTAAACGAGCGTTTGGTTCTAAAACGTAACGAACAGTACTGGGACAACGAAAACACGACGCTTGACCAAGTTACTTTCCTACCAATCGAGAACCAAGTAGCGGAAATGAACCGCTTCCTAGCGGGTGAAATCGACTTCACGAACGAGCTGCCTACAGAGCACTTCAAGCGTCTGAAGAAAGAGCACCCACAAGAAGTGTCTGTAACCGGTAACTTATGTACTTACTACTACATCTTCAATACGAAGAAAAAGCCGTTTGATGATGTTCGCGTGCGTAAAGCGATTTCTTATGCGATTGACCGTAACATTGTGACTGATGCGATTTTAGGTCAAGGTCAAAAGCCAGCTTACTTCCTAACACCTGAAATTACGGCAGGTTTCAACCCAGAAATCCCTGCATACGGCAAAATGACGCAAGAAGAGCGTAACGCAGAAGCTGCGCGTCTATTGGAAGAAGCGGGTTACGGCGCAGACAACCCTCTTGAATTTAACCTTCTATACAATACATCAGAGAACCACAAGAAACTTGCGGTTGCACTGGGTTCAATGTGGAAGAAGACGCTTGGTCTAGACGTTACGCTAGAAAACCAAGAGTGGAAAACTTACCTATCTACCAAAGATTCTGGCAACTTTGAGGTTGCTCGTGCAGGTTGGTGTGGCGACTACAACGAAGCTTCATCTTTCCTAACGCTGATGATGAGTAATAACACTACTGGTGGTATTCACTACGACAGCAAAGAGTACGATGCGATCATGAACAAAGCATTTGCTTCAACTTCTGACGAAGAGCGCCAAGCACTTTACCTAGAAGCAGAGAAGTTGATGGCAAAAGATATGCCAATCGCACCTATCTACCAGTACGTGAAATCACGTCTACTATCACCGAAAGTTGGTGGCTTCCCAGTAAATAACGCGGAAGACAAGATTTACTCTAAAGATCTCTACATCACAGAGTAATTCGTAACTCGATAGAACTATAAAAATGAGGCCCTACATGTGAGAAATTGCATGTAGCGCCTATCTTTAGTCCAAAAGAATTGGACGACTTCTTTAATTTAACTGTCACAGACTGAAAGAGTGAGTTTATGCTTAAATTCATCGCAAAAAGGATATTTGAGGCGATCCCAACAATGTTGGTTTTGATCACCGTATCTTTCTTTCTTATGCGCTTTGCACCGGGAAACCCTTTCTCGACAGAGCGTCCATTGCCACCCGAAGTAATGGCAAATATCGAAGCTAAATATGGCTTGGATAAACCTGTATTTGAACAATACACCACGTATTTGACCAATGTTATCCAAGGTGATTTCGGACCGTCATTTAAATACCTTGATTACTCAGTAAACGAGCTGATCGCGGTTGCCTTACCTGTTTCGGCTAAAGTGGGCTTCATCGCCTTTATCTTTACTTTGATAATGGGGGTTACCGTCGGTACCATTGCTGCGCTCAAGCAAAATACTTGGATTGATTACACCATTATGTCAACTGCGATGCTTGGTGTCGTAATGCCATCCTTTGTATTAGCGCCTGCGCTTATCTACATATTCTCGCTTCACTGGAATATCTTCCCTGCGGGCGGTTGGCAAGATGGTAGCTGGCAGTATTTAGTGCTTCCTGTTATTGGTATGTCGTTACTGTATGTTGCTACCTTTGCTCGTATCACGCGTGGTTCGATGATCGAAACCCTAAACAGTAACTTTATTCGTACGGCACGTGCTAAAGGTCTAAGTTACCGTTATATCATTATCAAACACGCTCTTAAGCCGGCACTTCTCCCTGTTGTTTCTTACATGGGTCCAGCTTTCGTAGGTATCATCACCGGTTCCGTTGTTATCGAAACCATTTTTGGTCTGCCTGGTATTGGTAAACTATTCGTTAACGCTGCGTTTAACCGTGACTACTCGCTAGTAATGGGGGTAACCATTCTGATTGGTTTCCTATTCATTCTATTCAACGCGATTGTAGATATTTTACTTGCAATGATTGACCCGAAAATTCGCTACTAACAGGGACGTTTGGTTATGTTAACGAAAAAAGAAAACCTAGAAGCGATTGAGAAATTCTCCGAAAACTTGGAGATTGAAGGTCGCAGTCTTTGGCAAGATGCTCGTATCCGTTTCATGCGCAACAAAGCGGCGATGGTGAGCTTATTCCTTCTTGTTCTAATGACGTTGGCGGTTATTATCCTGCCAATGATCGCACCGTACACATTTGATGATACTGACTGGTACGCGATGCACGTTGCACCGAATGCTGACCATTGGTTTGGTACTGACAGCTTAGGCCGTGATTTATACGTGCGTACGCTAATTGGAGGTCGTATTTCGTTGATGGTAGGTGTTATGGGTGCATTTGTAGCGGTACTGATTGGTACGCTCTACGGCGCAGCATCTGGTTTCATCGGCGGTAAAGTTGACCGCGTAATGATGCGTATTCTAGAAATTTTATACGCGGTACCGTTTATGTTCCTGGTGATTGTACTGGTAACATTCTTCGGTCGTAACATCATGCTGATCTTCGTTGCGATTGGTGCTATCGCATGGCTAGATATGGCGCGTATCGTACGTGGTCAGACTCTTAGTCTACGTAGCAAGGAGTTTATCGAAGCGGCACATGTGTGTGGTGTAAGCAACTGGAAAATCATTACTCGTCATATCGTACCGAACGTACTGGGTATTGTAGCGGTATACTCTACGCTGCTTATCCCAAGTATGATTCTAACGGAATCATTCCTATCATTCCTTGGTCTTGGTGTTCAGGAACCAATGACAAGTTGGGGCGCTCTTCTACAAGAAGGTGCACAGACAATGGAAGTAGCAATCTGGCAGCTGGCATTCCCAGCAGTGTTCATGGTTGTGACGCTATTCTGCTTCAACTACGTTGGTGACGGCCTGCGCGATGCGCTGGATCCAAAAGACAGATAATTAAAAGATAAGATTAAGGAAGCAATGATGAGCTTATTAGATGTCAAAGATCTGCGCGTCGAATTCACCACGCAAGATGGTATCGTAACCGCAGTAAACGATTTGAACTTCTCTCTCAACCAAGGCGAAACCTTAGGTATCGTTGGAGAGTCGGGATCAGGTAAATCTCAAACCGTATTCGCAATCATGGGCCTTTTGGCTAAGAATGGTATTATTTCTGGTAGCGCAAAGTTTGAAGGCAAAGAAATCCTAAACTTACCAGAAAAAGAACTGAACAAAGTGCGTGCGGAACAGATCGCAATGATCTTCCAAGACCCAATGACATCACTGAACCCTTACATGAAAGTGAGTGATCAGTTGATGGAAGTGCTTATGCTGCACAAAGGCATGGGCAAAGCGGAAGCATTTGAAGAATCAGTACGCATGCTGGAAGCGGTAAAAATCCCTGAAGCGCGTAAGCGTATCACGATGTACCCGCATGAGTTTTCAGGCGGTATGCGTCAGCGTGTAATGATCGCGATGGCGTTGTTATGTCGTCCTAAACTGCTTATAGCCGATGAGCCAACAACAGCACTTGATGTGACGGTACAAGCACAGATCATGGACTTGTTGAATGAGCTGAAATCTGAGTTCAACACAGCGATCATCATGATCACTCACGACCTTGGTGTGGTTGCAGGTTCGTGTGACAAGGTGCTGGTGATGTATGCAGGCCGTACTATGGAGTACGGTAACGTAAACGAAATTTTCTATAATCCAAGCCATCCTTATGCGGAGGGTCTGCTGAAGGCGATTCCTCGCCTCGATACTGAGGGGGAAATTCTGCCGACCATTCCTGGTAATCCACCAAACTTGCTTCGTCTACCGCCGGGCTGCCCTTATCAAGAGCGCTGTCACCGTGTGATGGATCGTTGTAAGCGCGAGGCGCCAATTCTGACACCATTTGGTGATGGTCGTCAGCGTGCATGTTTTTCTGAATGGGAGGCTTGGAACAAATGAACGCAGTAGACAAAAAACTAATTCTGGACATTTCTGAGCTGAAAGTTCACTTCAGCATTGCCTCAAAGTCGGCATGGCCGTGGTCAAAGCCTTCGAGCCTGAAAGCGGTAGATGGCGTGAATGTTCGACTATACGAAGGGGAAACGCTTGGTGTAGTAGGTGAATCAGGTTGTGGTAAATCGACGTTTGCTCGTGCCATCATTGGTCTGGTTGAAGCTACTGACGGCCAAGTAGTTTGGTTGGGTCAAGACCTTACTAAAATGAAAAGCGTTCAGCGCCGTGAGACGCGTAAAGAAATTCAGATGATTTTCCAAGACCCATTGGCATCGCTGAATCCGCGTATGACTGTTGGTGATATCATTGCTGAACCTCTTGAGACATTCTATCCAGAACTGTCTAAGCAGGAAGTGAAAGATCGCGTTAAAGAGATGATGGCGAAAGTTGGCCTATTACCTAACGTGATTAACCGTTACCCACACGAGTTCTCGGGTGGTCAGTGTCAGCGTATCGGGATTGCGCGTGCGCTTATCCTTAAGCCTAAGATGATCATTTGTGATGAGCCTGTATCGGCGCTTGATGTATCTATTCAAGCTCAGGTGGTTAACCTGCTTAAAGAGATTCAAAAAGAGTTAGGGCTTTCTCTGGTATTCATTGCGCATGACTTGTCTGTCGTTAAACACATTTCAGATCGCGTTTTAGTTATGTATTTAGGTAATGCCGTTGAGCTTGGCGAGGCCGAGGCTCTGTTTGCTGATCCTAAGCACCCATATACGCGTGCGCTGATGTCTGCGGTTCCGATCCCGGACCCGGATATTGAGCGCAATAAGAAAATCCAAATGCTAGAGGGTGATCTTCCCTCACCTATCAACCCACCGTCGGGTTGTGTATTCCGCACTCGTTGCCCACAAGCAACCGAAGAGTGTGCGAAGACGAAGCCAACCATTTTAGGTAATGACGTTCACGCGGTATCTTGTTTACACGTTAGTGTATAAATTCAGCCTGTGACGGGCTTAAGCGCGACACCTTCATCGGGTCGCGCTTTTTTTATGTGTCTGATTTATACATTCGAATTTCTTGAACATGATGTCCTAAGTTCGATGATTCTCTGTTTGATAGGAAACGCTAATATAGACACAAACAGAACGAGAGGAGAGCAATCATGGGTAAGTTGGTTGAAGGTGTTTGGCAAGATGTCTGGTATGACACAAAATCAAATGGTGGCAAATTTGTGCGCGAAGATGCCGGATTCCGTAACTGGGTTAAAAACGATCCTGATGCGGAGTTTACACCAGAGTCCGGTCGATACCATTTGTATGTCTCTCTTGCTTGT
This sequence comes from Vibrio sp. D54, assembly GCF_021728075.1. Classification (NCBI taxonomy): domain Bacteria; kingdom Pseudomonadati; phylum Pseudomonadota; class Gammaproteobacteria; order Vibrionales; family Vibrionaceae; genus Vibrio; species Vibrio sp. D54. Next base: position 6,643 of record NZ_JAKKCS010000007.1, read on the forward strand.
CCTTGGGCACATCGAACCCTCATTTTCCGCAAGCTGAAAGGTTTAGAACCACATATTGATGTCACGGTCGTTTGCCCTGATATGCTCAGCCAAGGTTGGCAAATGGGGCTTCCTGAGCCATTGTTTGGTCACACGCGCATGTATCAAATTTACACGCAGGCCAAACCCGATTACACGGGCCGCGTAACCGTGCCTGTACTTTGGGATAAAAAGACCAATACTATTGTGTCGAACGAGTCGTCAGAGATCATTCGTATGTTTAACTCGGAGTTCAATGCGTTAACAGGGAATCACGACGACTACTATCCAGAACATCTAAAACACGTTATTGATGAGTGGAACGATTTTGTTTATCCGAATGTCAACAACGGAGTGTATCGTTGTGGCTTCGCGACTACGCAAGAGGCGTATGAAGAAGCGTTTGATTCTTTGTTTAATGCGTTAGATAAAATTGATGCTCACCTAGCGACGCATCGTTACTTAGCAGGGAACACAATTACTGAGGCGGATTGGCGTTTGTTTACGACTCTTATTCGTTTTGATGCGGTGTATGTGGGGCATTTCAAGTGTAACAAGCAGCGCATCGCAGACTACGAAAATATACAAGGCTACTTAAAAGAGTTGTATCAAGTTGAAGGCGTCGAAGATACGACGGATTTCTATCACATTAAACGCCACTACTACTTCAGCCACACTGGGATTAATCCGACGCAAGTTGTACCAAAAGGGCCTGATTTAGACCTAAATACTCCTCATGGAAGAGAAAGGATTGGCTAGTTTGCTGCTTCCATCGCAAATGAAAAAGTACTTAACGGTTAGCAATGCCGTTAAGTACTTTTGTGTCATCTAAATACCTGGAGTAGGAAGTTTACTTTTTCATTCATCGCCACCTTACTTAGCGCGTACGATGTCCATCACTAGCTTTCCGTCCACTTTTACAGGACCGTCCTCTTTAGCGCCGAGCGTATACTCAAACACACCAGTCTTCATGCCACCTTGCTCTCCGTGGACCATTAACATCAGCATATCGCCTGATTCTACTGGTTCCATCAAAATTGCATTTACGTTTTCATTCTTTCCCATTTTTAACGGAGCGTAGCCGATAACAGGACCAGGCTTCATTGATTCGTCTGTTCGGTGGACAACCATCCACCCATTGTCATCAGCATGAGCCATTTCAGCGGTCACCGTTCCTCCGGACATATCTTGATCGACGCCTTTAATACTCGGGGCGGAAAAGCTGAATGAAGAAAAACTAATCAGAAACGCAGCTAAACCAAACTTTATCAGTGATGTATTGATGAAATCCTTCATATATATTCCTTAGCAGTCAATGAGTTTGTGCATTGCAGTAGTTTTTACGTATTTCCTAGCAAAAAAGTTTAGCTAAAACGTAAATAATGTCGATAAATTGAACAGGGACCGTGCTGCTTTGGAGCCAATGCATTTTTGGGAGTGGGTCAATCGGTGTAATAATGTAGTGGTCAACTAAAATTGGCCACGGTTTTAGAGTTTTCCCAATATAATCGCTCTGACTCATTGGGAGTTAGACCACCGTTATACTGATGTGGCCTGAGTTGGCAGTAATATCCAATGATGTAGCGAGTAATCTCTTGTTGAGCCTCAGCAAAGCTACGATAACCCACCGTTGGCACCCATTCCGTCTTCAGACTTCTAAAGAAGCGCTCCATTGGTGCATTATCCCAGCAATTTCCTCTGCGAGATAAACTCTGTTTTATTTGAAAACGCCACAGCAATTGACGGTATTTACGGCTAGTATAATGACTGCCTTGATCGCTATGAAACATAACACCTTTAGGCTTACCACGAGACTCATAGGCCATCGAAAGAGCTTTGCCTGTTAGCCTAGAGTCAGGTGATAAAGACATCGACCAACCAATCACTTTGCGGGCAAAAAGATCGATAACAACCGCTAAGTACATCCACCGATTACCTGTCCAAATATACGTAACATCGCTAGCCCAGACTTCATTTGGAGCGGTAACAGCAAACTGACGACCTAAGTAATTCGGAATTTCAATATGTTCTTGTGAAGCCTTTCTGTAACGATGCTTTGGTTCTTGGCAACTCACTAAACCAAGAGTTTTCATAAGCTTTGTTGCTCGGTATCGGCTCAGCTTTACGCCCTGATTTGCGACTATATCTGCTATGGTTCTCGCTCCTGCTGAGCCATTGCTTGCGGTGTGAGCCTCGCTAACCAAGCTACGAAGTTTTACTGCTTCAGCATTGATTGCCGTTGGGCGTTTAAGCCAATAGTTATAACTACTTCGATGAACATTGAAGACTTCGCATAATGTTTTTACGCTGTAGCTCTGATTGAGTTTCTTGATTATCAAGAATTGTTCAGTGAGTCCGACATCAACAGAGCCGTGGCTTTTTTTAGTATTTCATTATGTTCTTCAAGGCGAGCCAGTTTCTTTTTTAATTCCCGAATTTCTATTTGCTCAGGGGTCATAGGTGAAGCTTTCGGTGTTTTCCCTTGGCGTTCTTCTCTAAGCTGGCGAACCCATTTATCCATTGTGGACTTGCCCACATTCATTGCTTGGGCTGCTTCAGTCACTGAATAGTTTTGGTCTAGGACTAACTGCGCCGCTTCTAACTTAAATTCTGCGCTAAATAGTCGTCTTGTACGTTTTTTCATAGTGTCACCTGTTAACTTATGAGGTGATGATATCACCTCTAACTAAGTGACCAAATTCACTATGCCACTACATAACAAGCACGAGCAATGTCGATTAGGTATGGGGGGGCGATAGGGAGAAAAGCTTTGTGCACCAGTAATTATAGGTTGTGCAGTAATTGGTATAAAAAACAAATAAGTGTTCTGGCCAGCAATAGAAAAAGCCCTCGACGAATCGAGGGCTTTGTATCTATATCCAACTAGATGTCAGAAGCGATTATTTAGCTTCTTGGTCTGCTTGGATAGCTGTTAGAGCGATGGTGTACACGATGTCGTCTACTAGCGCGCCACGAGACAAGTCGTTTACAGGCTTACGCATACCTTGCAGCATTGGACCGATAGATACTAGGTCAGCTGAACGTTGTACCGCTTTGTAAGTTGTGTTACCCGTGTTTAGGTCTGGGAATACAAATACTGTCGCTTTACCTGCAACTGGAGAGTTTGGTGCTTTAGAAGCAGCAACGTTTTCCATAATAGCAGCGTCGTACTGTAGAGGACCGTCAATGATAAGATCAGGACGTTTCTCTTGAGCCAGTTTTGTTGCTTCACGTACTTTATCAACGTCTGCACCCTTACCAGATTCACCTGTAGAGTAAGAGATCATTGCAACGCGTGGTTCGATACCGAATGCTGCTGCAGAGTCAGCAGATTGGATAGCGATTTCAGCAAGCTGTTCAGCAGTTGGATCTGGGTTGATTGCACAGTCACCGTAAACCAGTACTTGATCAGGCAGAAGCATGAAGAATACTGAAGATACGATAGACGCATTTGGTGCCGTCTTGATGATTTGGAACGGAGGAACGATAGTGTTCGCCGTAGTGTGAACAGCACCAGAAACTAGGCCGTCAACTTCGTCGTTCTCAAGCATCATTGTGCCTAGGAATACTGAATCTTGTAGCTTCTCACGAGCCACAACTTCAGTCATGCCTTTCGCACCGCGCAACTCAACTAGGCGAGCAACGTAGTTTTCACGAACAGCATCTGCATCAATGATGGTTACACCAGTACCTAGCTCAACGCCTTGTTGAGCCGCTACGCGACGGATTTCATCTGGGTTACCTAGAAGTACACAGTCTGCAATGCCGCGTTCAGCACAGATTGCCGCTGCTTTAACTGTGCGTGGTTCGTCACCTTCTGGAAGAACGATACGCTTACCTGCTTTACGAGCAAGTTCAGTTAGCTGGTAACGGAACGCTGGTGGGCTTAGACGACGAGACTTCTGAGTGCCTTCAGTCATAGACTCGATCCAGTTACCGTCGATGTGGCCAGCAACGTGTTCGTTGATGAACTCGATACGCTCTTTATCGTCTGCAGGTACTTCGATGCTGAAGCTCTGTAGGTTTAGAGACGTTTGCCAAGTGTTACCTTGTGCTTTGAAGATAGGTAGACCAGTGTCGAATGCTGGTTTACATAGGCCTTCGATTTCGCTAGGGATATCGTAACCGCCAGTTAGCAGTACTGCACCAATATCCACACCGTTCATTGCAGCAAGAGAAGCAGCAACGATAACATCAGGACGGTCTGCAGAAGTAACAAGTAGAGAACCCGGTTTGAAGTGCTCAATCATGTTTGGCAGAGAACGTGCACAGAAAGTGATGCTCTTGATGCGACGAGTGTTGATGTCACCTTCGTTGATGATATCTGCTTTCAGGTGCTTAGCCATGTCGATTGCGCGAGTCGCAATCAGATCAATGCTCCATGGCACACAACCTAGTACACGAATTGGAGAAGTGTTGAAAATTTCCATCACTTTCAATTCGTTTTGTTTTGCGCTGTCTGCATCGTCAAAGATTTCAGATAGGTCAGGGCGAGTACGGCCAGCTTCGTCAACAGGAGCGTTTAGCTTGTTGATGATAACACCAGAGATGTTTTTGTTTTTAGTGCCGCCGAAGTTAGAACATGCTACTTCGATACGCTCTTTCAGTTGCGCAGGGTTATCAGTACCTGGAGTCGCAACTAGCACGATTTCTGCACCAAGTGTTGCCGCGATTTCCGCGTTTACTTGGTTTGCAAATGGGTGCTTACGAGTAGGTACAAGACCTTCGATTAGCGTAACGTCTGCGTCTTTGTTGATTTGGTTGTAACGTTCAACAACGGTTTCTAGCAGCTCGTCCATGTTGTCGTTACCGATTAGGCTTTCAGCAACAGACATCGCCATTGGTTCACCGATCTTCATATCGCTGTTACGACCAACGATAGTTGAAGTCAGATCTGGCTGATCACCACCTGAACGTGGCTGACAGATTGGCTTGTAGAAAGAAACTTTAACGCCTTTACGCTCCATAGCGCGAAGAACACCCATGCTAACGCTTGTTAGGCCAACGCCTGCGCTAGTAGGGATAAGCATAATAGTACGAGACATTCGTAGAGTACCTTTAGCTATTTGGGGGATAAAAGCTCAACTCTTATTCCATGAAGCTCGAAGAATAGGAGTTGAGCCCCTAAGAAATTCGTTTGAATGAAAATCTGGCTAGCCGAGTGGCTAGCCAGGAATTCAATTAAAGACCTGTCAGGCGAGCAGTGTCTTCAGCGATGACTAGCTCTTCGTTAGTAGAGATAACCATTGCAGGGATACGGCTGTTTTCAGTCGTGATAACGCCTTCGCCGCCGAAGCGAGCTTTAAGGTTAGCTTCGCTATCTACTTCGATACCGAAGATGCCAAGACGGTTTAGAACCATTTCACGGATAGGGCCAGAGTTCTCGCCGATACCGCCAGTGAAAGTGATTGCGTCTAGACGGCCTTCCATTGAAGCCGTGTAGCCAGCAACGTATTTAGCTAGACGGTGGCAGAACACGTCCATTGCGCGTGTTGCTTCTTCTTTTTGACCGTAGTTGTCTTCAACGAAACGACAGTCAGAAGTCACTTCAGTTAGACCTTGAAGACCAGACTCTTTAGTTAGCATCGTGTTGATTTGATCAACAGAGTAACCTAGAGCGTCGTGTAGGTGGAAGACGATAGCAGGGTCGATGTCGCCACAGCGAGTACCCATTACCAGACCTTCAAGTGGAGTAAGACCCATAGAAGTGTCTACAGATTGACCGTTCTTGATCGCACATACAGATGCGCCGTTACCTAGGTGACAGTTGATGATGTTTACTTCTTCAACTGGTTTGTTTAGTAGGCCTGCAACTTCACGAGTGATGAACAAGTGAGAAGTACCGTGCATGCCGTAACGACGGATACCGTGTTCTTTGTATAGGTTGTATGGAAGAGCGTATAGGTAAGACTCTTCAGGCATAGTTTGGTGGAACGCAGTGTCAAATACAGCAACGTTTTTCAGCTCTGGGAAGTTTTTCTTAGCCGCTTCGATACCGATGATGTGAGCAGGGTTATGAAGAGGTGCAAATGTTGCAGCGTCTTGAATACCTTTTAGAACTTCATCAGTAATTAGTGCAGATTGAGTGAACTGCTCGCCGCCGTGAACGATACGGTGACCGATTGCGCCTAGGTTAGCTTTAAGCTCTGGCTTAGAAGCAAGAATAGTTTCTACCATAAACGCTAGTGCTTCTTCGTGAGCTGCACCATTGCCTAGTTGAGCTTCGTGCTTGCCATCAAGTTTCCACTTGATGCGAGCTTCAGGAAGGTGAAGACACTCAGCAAGACCTGACAAGTGCTCGTCGCCGTTCTCGGCATCAACAACGGCAAATTTAAGAGAAGAACTACCGCAGTTTAAAACTAAAACTAGCTTAGACATGTATGACTACCTGTTATTCGTCTGATAAAAAATCAGTTAAAGAATGAAAAATTAATCACAAGAATAGCCGATACCCAGAAGGCTGCGTACTAATCCTGGTCAAAAATTGTTCTAATTCCATATAAAGAAATAGTGATGAACCCTTCCATCACTATGATGCGATCCGTGCAGATAGATATCTCGGAGTTGCTTAAATTGTAAATAACAGCAACAATGAGATTGAGGGTCTGCAAAGGATAGCGATAATAAGCAATGATAACAAAAAAAATTTGAAAGAATATTAACTTTCATCAATTTTTTGTACCTTCAGTTGAAATGTTCAACTATTTTTTAGTGAGAGAGCGGTATGAGTAATAAAGTCGGATTGATCCATAGCCTGAAAGATGGCCAGAATTACATGGAGATCTGGCCGGTTCGTAAAGAGCTAAGCGCCATATTTCCGGAACAGCGTATCATTAAGGCGACTCGCTTTGGCATTAAAGTCATGCCGGCCGTTGCTGCGATCAGCGTACTCACTCAAATGGCATTCAACAATTACCACGCGTTACCTCAATCCATTGTTGTCGCCTTGTTTGCGATTAGCTTGCCACTTCAAGGCATTTGGTGGCTTGGTGCTCGATCCAACACGAAATTGCCGCCTTCTTTGGCCTCTTGGTATCGGGAGTTGCATCAAAAAATTTTGGAAACAGGTTTTGCATTAGAGCCTGTCAAAGCTTGCCCTCGTTACAAAGAGCTTGCGATAATACTGAACCGAGCGTTTCGCCAGCTCGATAAATCGTCATTAGAGCGTTGGTTCTAATTTAAATTGTTTAAAATGGAGTGTGCACTGGCCGCTCCATTTTTGATCCTGCCTCTATTACCTACTTTGACGGTCGTTGATGAAGCGAGCGAAGCTTTGTTTACCAAAGATTCTTTCCGGATGAAGAAGTCCCCCCGATCACAAATGTTGCTTTAGTGTTAAATCTTTCTTTTCTTTACTAAGACTTAGTAGTAATAATAAAAACAAGATGCGCAAGAAGTGCACAGTTATACGAACACAACAATACCGCCTTCAAACATTTGAATTCACGAGTCGATACACATATTGAAAGCTCGTGAAACAAGGACGAAGTCACATCAAGGAGTTATGATGAAAACGAAACGTTTATTAGCCACCGCCGTTCTATCTGCTACTGCTATTTTCTCTTCTACCAATGTACTGGCCGCCACTGCAACTGTCGCAGTTTCACAGATTGTCGAACACCCGGCGTTAGACGCGACGCGCCAAGGATTACTTGATGGTTTGAAAGCGAAAGGCTACGAAGAAGGCAAAAATCTAGAATTTGATTATAAGACCGCACAGGGTAATCCAGCGATTGCGGTGCAAATTGCCCGTCAGTACGTCGGCGAAAATCCTGATGTGTTAGTTGGCATCGCGACACCTTCGGCACAAGCTTTGGTGTCGGCTACTCGCTCTATTCCTGTTGTCTTTACTGCGGTAACAGATCCGGTTGGTGCGAAATTGGTTAAGTCGATGGAACAACCAGGCAAAAACGTAACTGGCCTGTCTGATCTTTCACCCGTTGCTCAGCATGTCGATCTCATCCAAGAAATTCTTCCTCAGGTGAAAAGCATCGGGGTTGTATTTAATCCCGGTGAAGCTAATGCCGTGACTTTAGTTGAATTACTAAAAGAAAGCGCAAAAGCAAAAGGCATACAAGTGGTTGAAGCGACCGCACTAAAAAGTGCTGATGTTCAGTCTGCGACTCAAGCGATTGCAGCGAAATCAGACATTCTTTACGCCCCAACAGACAATACAGTTGCAAGTGCGATTGAAGGGATGATTGTGGCAGCGAATCAAGCGAAGAAACCTGTATTTGGTGGCGCGACGTCGTATGTGGAAAAGGGTGCAATTGCAGGCTTAGGTTTTGACTACTACCAGGTTGGTGTACAAACCGCGGATTACGTGGCGGCGATTCTTGATGGTCAAGAACCAGGCAAGCTGGATGTAAAAGTCGCGACGGGCTCTGACCTTGTAATTAATGAAAGCGCAGCATCTAAGCTCGGTATCAAGCTGCCAAGTTCTGTGATTGAACGTGCGGCAAGCATGCAATAAGTAACGCTTTTTGGGGTTAAGCCTGTCACGTTGGTTGATAGAGGCTTGCCCCAAAACTGATACTCTCCAGATTTCTCGTGTAGAGCATTCTGCTAGAGAAGAAGGGGAGTATACGTTAGAAGTCTTAAGTTCAGGTTGGTATTAGCCAGCCTGAGCATGCAGAAAGGAGCAGTTATGTCTGCATTTGCTTTTTTTGGTGCACTCGAAATTGGCTTGATTTATGGCCTAGTCGCTCTGGGTGTGTATCTTACGTTCCGTGTTCTCGATTTCCCCGATTTGAGTGTGGATGGCAGCTTTCCAATGGGAGCGGCGGTGGCTGCAACGGCGATTGTCGCAGGTATTAATCCTTGGCTTGCGACAATAATGGCGATGATAGCTGGTAGTATGACGGGGTGGGTAACCGCTTTTCTGGCTGTTCGGTGTGGTATTTTACACCTGTTAGCTTCAATTCTTACCATGATCGCTGCATTTTCAATTAATATTCGTATTATGGGCAAACCTAATATGGCGTTGCTTGGAGAGGATACTATTCTCACTCCGTTTGAAGCATTGGGCGATGCGATGTTTATTCGCCCTCTGGTTGTTGGGGTCTTAGTTCTTCTGTCCGCTTTCTTGGTCATTCGCCTGCTGAACAGCGACTTTGGTCTTGGTTTACGAGCCACGGGTGTGAATGCGCGTATGGTTTCTGCGCAAGGGGCGAGCACTGGCTTTTATACCTACTTTGGCTTGGCTTTATCCAACGGGTTTGTGGGATTCGCAGGCGCGTTGTTTGCGCAAACGAACAGCTTTGCGGATGTGACCTCTGGCGTGGGCACGATTGTCGTTGGTTTGGCAGCTGTGATTTTGGGGCAGACCCTTATTCCCGGGCGCAAGATTTGGGTTGCGGTGTTTGCGGTCATCATCGGTTCGGTACTTTATCGCCTTGCAGTGGCTTTCGCTTTGAGTTCTGGCATGTTTGGTTTACAAGCTTCAGACCTCAACCTTGTTACCGCAGTATTGGTGGCTGTGGCGCTTATTGCTCCAAAGCTAAAACAGAGCATGAGAGCGAAACAACGCGTTACTGATGCTAAACAAGCGGCATCAAAAAATGGTTCTGGGGAGGCATTATGATCGAACTAAATAATATTCAGGTCACGTTCAACCCTGGGACGATTTTGGAAAATCGTGCATTGAAAGGCGTCTCTTTAGAGGTTCCAGAGCATCAATTTCTTACCGTGATTGGTTCTAATGGCGCAGGAAAATCGACGTTGCTTGGTGCGGTGACAGGTGAGACGCCGATGATAGGTGGTCAGGTGATCATTGATGGCAAAGACGTCACCAAGCAGACGGTAGCCCAACGTGCGACGCAATGTGCCCGAGTGTTTCAAGATCCATTGGCCGGGACTTGTGGTGAACTGACGATAGAAGAGAACATGGCTCTAGCGCACATGCGTGGTAAAAAACGCAGCTGGGGGTTGGCGCTCTCTACTAAACGTCGCAAGCTGTTCCAAGAGAGAATTAGCATCCTCGGTCTTGGTTTAGAAGACCGCTTGGGCGATAGCATTGGGTTGCTGTCTGGTGGGCAACGACAAGCCGTTAGCCTTGTGATGGCGACGTTATCGGAGAGTAAGTTGTTATTGCTTGATGAACACACTGCTGCGCTTGATCCTCGTATGGCGGCGTTTGTTATCGACTTAACTAAACGTATTGTCGATGAGTTCGACTTAACCGTGATGATGGTGACGCATTCGATGAAAGACGCATTAGCATGTGGCGATAGGACCGTAATGCTTCACCAAGGTGAAATTGTGCTTGATGTGGCTGGAGAGCAGCGCGCTAACATGCAAGTACCAGACTTGCTGGATATGTTCTCTAAAGTGCGTGGTGAGGAGCTGGCAGATGACAGTCTTTTGTTGAACTAAGCGGTATCCGACAAGTCACTACGCCTACTAAGTGTGATCCTCCTTAAGAAAATTGGCTGATATGTCAACTCGCAAGGAGGATTTCTTGTCTCTAATTCTTCAATAACATAGTGGCATACCCGATGACGAGGAGTGCCCATAATGAACCTGCCATTTATTTTTCATAGTCAAACTATTGATGGTTTAGCTTTTAATGACGAGCAAGTTACAGTCAGACTGAAAACCGAGACATTGGATTTTGATTCCGTCTATGTGCGTATTGAGCCGGACAATGAAGAATATCTGGTCGGCATGGCTCAAGTAGGAACGGCTGGTGAATTATTACTATGGGAGGCATCGTTTCGACCAAATCAAGATCGAGATGTCACACATTATGTGTTTAAGCTCCTCAAAGACGGACAACAATACTGGCTCGATGGACGAGGCGTACAAAAGCGTATTCCACCCAAAGAGTTCCACTTTAAGTTGAATGTAAACCATCAACCACCAAGCTGGGTGCAAGAGCAAGTTTTCTATCAAATCTTTCCTGACCGTTTTTCTGCTAGTAAAAATGAGTCCGATATTCGCCACGCTTATGCTCAGTATGATTCTGCATCGATCGTCAAGCCGTGGGGAGACGCGGTAGGCTCTCACCAAAATACCGGGGCGCGTGAATTCTTTGGCGGCGACCTCAAAGGTGTGGAGCAAAAGTTGGACTATCTTGAACAGCTCGGCGTTACTGCGCTTTATTTTAATCCGATCTTTTCTTCACCAAGTAATCATAAATACGACACCACCGATTACTTCACTGTTGACCCTATGTTCGGCACCAACGATCAGTTTGCTGAACTGTGTGAGAAAATCCGTGGTAAGAATATGAAGATTGTCTTAGACGCGGTGTTTAACCACACGTCAGTGCATCATCCTTGGTTTGATATCCAACAAAAAGGAGAAGGAGCATATGGCAATCCGCAGTCAAAGTTCCGTGATTACTACTTTTTCGAAGGCGAAACCAATCACTACATTGGTTGGAAAGGCATTGGTAACTTACCGGTTCTGAACTTCGAAAATGAACAGGTGCGCGACTACATCTACCAAAGTGAAGAGTCTGTCATCAAGTACTGGCTGAAGCCACCGTACTTGGTTGATGGCTGGCGGTTTGATGTAATTCATATGCTTGGCGAAGGGGACGGCGCGAAAAACAATGCTCATTATGTGGCAGCGTTTCGTAATGCGACTAAGTCAGTAAAACCGAATGCTTATGTGTTAGGTGAGCACTTTTTTGAAGCAACGCAGTGGTTGCAAGGTGATCAAGAGGATGGGGCGATGAACTACTACGGTTTTGCTCATCCAGTCCGAGCTTTTATCGCACGACAAGACATTATGTACGATCCAATCAACATTGATGGTTTGGAGTTTAAAGCATGGTTGGACGAAGCCAGAGCAAAAATCCCATTTTCTAATCAGCTATCGCAGCTAAATCAACTCGATAGTCACGATACTGCTCGGTTTATCACATTGGTTGATGGTGATAAGCGTAAAATGAAAATCGCGCTAGCAATGCTTATGACTTACGTTGGCACGCCTTGTATTTACTACGGGAGTGAAGTCGGTCTAGAAGGAGGTCTAGACCCGGATAATCGTCGCTGTTTTCCTTGGAATGAAATCGAAAGTTCACAATGGCTATCGCTTTACCAACAATGGATCAAGATACGTAAACAATGTAAGCCTTTACAGTCGGGCTGTATTCAATGGCTTCATTGCACTAACAACCAGTTGGCGTACGCACGTGTACTGGGTCGCGAAGCAGTCGTTGTTATGATTAATCTCAGTGGTAATGAATGTTCAATCGATTTACCTATGTGGCAACTGGGCTTGGAGGTTAGCCAAGTTATATCGTTGTTAGATGACACAGAACAGGTTGATTATAAAGGTCATATCTCTGTCAATATGTCGGCACAGAGCTGCAAATTATGGCGACTAAAGTGACACCACACTCTATATTGATTAAACTCCTTTAATATATAAACGGTCTCAAGCAGCGCGCACACATTTGTTTGGTCTCTTGTTATCTGGTGCTGCATTGCATGCGTCACCAGATAACGAGTATCAATTTAATAGCAGTCATAAGAGACTATTGACCTTTCATATGCATGGTACTCAATGGTAAACCAAAGGCGATTTAGCCTCTCATTTGTCATCTTTTTTCCTCTGGCGTTATTTGTAGTGGTTTTACTCGTGACAACGAAAAATTACTATGATGCGGTTAACCGCTATATCGATTCTGAGTATTCGCGTATCGAGCGTGCAATGTCTCGCGGTATTAAAGTACTCACGGCTTTAGATTACAGCTTCACCAACTATACCAATTACGCTAACCCACTGTTTGAAGAACATAATTCTTTAGTCAAAGAAGGGCTTTGTTATCTTTGGCCTATAGATGTGTTATTACTCGAAAGTGTTTATAGTGAAGGGTTACCTGCGGTTGACCTTGATTATATGATCGTAGGGGACGAAAGCTTATGTCAGCAAGGTTCAACGATTAACCAGTTAGCTGAACAAAAGGCGGGTTTTGCGCCGTCATTGTCATTTCTGCACGATATTGAATCGCACATTGTTGGAATCCATTACATTGACAAGCGCGGTTACGTTATCTCCTCACCCGATACCTACGCAAAAAATTTCACAAGAGAGCTTTTGTCAACGCTAAAAGCCCGACCTTTTTGGCAAAAAACCGCGCAAGATAAAGTGAACATTACCTTGGCTGGACCAGGGCCTGTGTTGGACTCGATGGAAGGTCAAGTCATTAGTATGACGGTACCCGTCTATGAGAAAGGAGAACATCAAGGTGTTTTGTCTATTGATTTTGACATCAATACGCTCATGGCTTCGTCGCTAGGTCTTGTTGGTCAGTTTCATTTGGTTTCCAATTTACAATCCATTCCTTCAAACAGTACACGAATCAAACCAGTCGAATTAGAGCGATTGAGTGCGAATCACAGCATGTACTACGAGTACAACCTTTGGGATGAAGCTAAGAACCTAGCGGTTTTTGAAAAATACAGCCTTATTGTCGCACTATTTATTTACGTGCTGAGTACCGTCGTCTTGTTCTATGTGAATATGCATAGCGAGCGACGTTACTTTAAAGAACTGGCAGCAAGAGACCCAATGACCAGCTTATTGAATCGTCGAGGTATGCAAACCGTGTGGCGTAATAAGATGACAAAAAAACAGGTTGCTTTGGCAGTGTTCGATATTGATAACTTCAAGAAGATCAACGACACCTATGGTCATGATGTCGGTGATTCTGCAATTCAGCTTGTTGCAAAATGTATACGTGAAAATATTCGCCATACCGATGTTGCCTCAAGGTTTGGTGGCGAAGAATTCGTTTTAGCGATTTATGACGAAGATTCAGAAGGCATTAAACTCATTTTAGACAGAGTAAAAAAAGCCATAGATGAGCGCTCGACACGCGTAACGAAAGAAGGCTTTACGATCTCTGGCGGTGTGGTGTTTAGTAAAGAGAGCCGAGTAGAAAACTTTGATGAATTGTTTAAAGCGGCGGATGAAAAGTTATATCAAGCCAAAAGTACCGGCAAAAATAAGATCTGTTACTAGGATTTAGGTACAAAAAAGGACGAGATATTCGTCCTTTTTTGTGTTCGGGAGTTATGCAACCTGAGAGTTTAAGTCATCGCGGTAGCGTTGAATATGCTCAACAATTGGTGCGGCTTTGTTGAACGTTCTGATTTCTCTAAATAGGTCTTTTGCTTCAGGATAAGCCTGACGTAAGTAAGAGAACCATTGTTTTACGCGGTTTGGGTAATACAAGCCTTTATCGCCTTTCATCTCAAACTTGGAGTAATAGATGAGCAACTCAACCACCTCGGGCCATGACATTGGCTGGTGGTTATGTTTTACCATATTGCCTAAGTTAGGGATATTGAAAGCGCCTCGGCACACCATCAAAGAGTTAACGCCAGTCGTTTCAATGCAACGTTGACCGTCTTCATAATTCCAAATTTCGCCATTCGCAATCAGTGGGATATCAAAACGTTCGCGAATTTGGTTGATGTAATCCCATTTTATCTCAGAAGCTTTATAACCACCTTGTTTAGTACGTGCGTGTACGGTCAGTTCATTTGCGCCAGCAGACTGAATGGCATCGACAATTTCAAAGCAATCTTCAGGGTTCTCCCAGCCAAGACGAATTTTCGCAGTTACGGGAATGGCTTCTGGAACGGCTTCTCGACAAGCTTTAACAACACGGTGAATGAGCTCTGGATGTTGGAGTAGCGCTGCTCCACCTTTACTTTTGTTGACCATTTTGGCTGGGCAACCAAAGTTTATATCAATACCTCTGGCGCCAAGATTTGCCGCTTTAATTGCGTTCTCAGCCATCCAGTTTGGTTCTTGTCCCAACAATTGCACATGTACTGGCACACCAGATGCAGTCTGAGAACCTTGCAACAGCTCCGGGCATAAACGGTGAAATACATGATCGGGTAATAGCTGGTCGATTACGCGAACAAACTCCGTAACACACAGGTCATAGTCGTTTATCTCGGTCAGGATTTGGCGCATCAAATGATCTAAAACGCCTTCCATTGGGCCTAGTACAACTCGCATAGCTTGCCTAATACAGTTTGGTGGTAAAAAGGAGGGCGATTGTAGCGATGTAAGTTAAGTTTGTCATTAAAAGAGTCGAAGCGCCAATGCAGTCAAACACACAACGTTAGGTTACTTGCTTTTGAGCTCTGAGGTATAATGCCGCCAAATTTATGGGAAACCAGATGTCATGCAATACACATTGATTGAAAAAGGTGAAGTTCACGTCGATGAATCTTGCCTATTTATCGAAGGCGCAGTGTTAGCTGCGAATCTGACGACAAAACCACTCGCTCCTGAAAAGTGGTTAGAGCCGCTATTAGGTGAGGGATTCAAAGCGATTCAACCAGCTGTGGAAGAGCAAATTCACAAGCAGCATAACCGAATTCAACGAAACGAATATTCCGTGCTAGAGCTAACAGGCAAAGAACCTGAACAACTTGCTGATTTTGCCGAAGGCTTTATGTCTGTTTGGCCAATGATTGAAGAACAGTGGCAAGACGTTGAGCTCAATGATGGATTACAGCGTATGCTGCAAGCATTACTGACCACTTTGATGCTGGCTATCGATGAGCCAGCAACGCAGCAACAGATGCGCGACGCAGGTATTGAAACGCCACCGGCCCTGACAGATTTAGTCGACCAGCTTGATTTAATGGTTGGTGAAGTCGCGCTGGGCGCGGATGAGTTGATGGTAGGCAATAAAGCTCAAAGCCTAAACCCATTCAAAGGTATCGGGCGCAATGATCCCTGTCCTTGTGAGAGCGGAAAAAAATTCAAGCAGTGCTGTGGTCAATCACGCGGCTAAATCGAATCGCCGCGCTATCCACTTAACAAAAAGCCGACCAGATGGTCGGCTTTCTGTTAATTTTTACGCGTCAGTAGGATTAACGAATTGGATTAACGAGTTTTGCAGGGAAGAATTGTGCAATTACAATTAATGCCAAAGCGATTAAATTGCCTGCAAAAATTACGACTAACCATTGTGGCATTGATAAATCAAGGAACTGCCACACAACCTTAGAGCAATCACCATATGCTTCAAACATCCAAGGAACCCACTGATTGAGCGGAGCCCAGCTAGGGAATGTGACGAATAAATCGCAAGTCGCGAATGGTGATGGATTAAACTGGTAGTCAACGTGCTGCATTGCAAGTAACAAACCCTTGTAAGCACTTAATCCCCAGCCTATCAAACCTAGCCAGCGGGAAATTGGGTTCTTGGGTGCCAATATACCAACCATTGCAGCGACGCCCACGCCCATCATCGCGACTCTTTCATAAATACACATGACACATGGTGCAAGCATCATGACGTGCTGAAAATAGAGGGCACATGCTTCAAAGAAAACGACGAATAGCAGAAGCAGTAGCCACGATAAACGTCCCTTTGAAAACTGGTTAAGTGAATTTAAAATAGTCACGTTTTTGTTCCTGTCTGAAATAGAAAAAGCTCTGAATACTCAGAGCTTTTTATCGTGGATAAGTTTCCTAATCAACTCAAATTTTAGTGACCACCGGATACTACGGGAGTCAGATCACCACTATGAGGTAAAATCCAACCAGCTTCGTAGAAAGAAGCGGTTGCAGGCTCTAGGAAGAACATGATTCCCATCAGACCGACAATCGCAAGAACGACGGTGTAAGGCAGCGCCATGATAACCATTCGACCGTAAGACAGACGAATTAATGGAGCGAGAGCCGATGTGAGTAAGAATAGGAATGCCGCTTGACCGTTTGGCGTTGCAACAGAAGGCAGGTTAGTACCAGTATTGATTGCCACCGCCAGTAAGTCGAACTGATCACGAGTAATGAGACCCTCAATGAGTGCAGTTTTTACTTCATTGATGTAAACCGTACCAACGAACACGTTATCCGACACCATAGATAATAAGCCATTCGCCACATAGAACAGAGCTAGCTGAGTACCTTTATCTTCAACGGCAAGCACCGCATCGATGACTGGTTTAAACAGCTCTTGGTCAATGATTACAGCAACGATCGAGAAAAATACTGCAAGCAGTGCAGTGAAGGGCAGGGCCTCTTCAAACGCTTTCCCCATGGAGTGCTCTTCAATGACACCAGTAAATGCGGTCGCTAAAATGATCACAGAAAGGCCAATTAAGCCGACAGCCGCTAAGTGCAAAGCGAGTGCAACGATCAACCAAACCGCAATAAGACCTTGAACCCAGAGTTTTGCGACATCTTGATTTGTTCGCGTTTTACGCTCTTCACGGTCAAAATCGACGAGGATCTGACGAACGTTGTTAGGAAGCTTTGCGCCGTAGCCAAACACTTTAAGCTTTTCAACTAAAGCACAAGTGATGAGACCACAGAAAAATACAGGTAGTGTCACTGGAGACATACGGATTAGGAATTCACCAAATAACCAACCCGCTTGGTCTGCAATAATTAAGTTTTGAGGTTCACCAACCATCGTGGTTACGCCACCTAAGGCAGTACCTACACCAGCATGCATCAACAAAGAGCGCAAAAAGGCACGATAGTTTTCTAAGTCATCACGCGTTAGTTCAGTGATCGTGTCATCTTGTGTATGGTCATGGTCACCGATAGGGTTACCAGACGCTACTTTGTGATAGATAGAGTAAAAGCCGATCGCCACGCTGATAACAACGGCGATAACCGTCAAGGCATCCAAAAATGCAGACAAAAATGCCGCAGCAAAGCAGAACGCGAGTGATAGTAGGGTTTTAGAGCGAATGCCAAGTAAAATTTTGGTAAAAATGAACAGCAATAGCTGCTTCATGAAGTAGATGCCCGCAACCATAAATACCAGAAGTAGCAGTACTTCGATATTTGCTACTAATTCGTGCTTAACTTGCGCAGGGCTAGTCATGCCGATAGCAATGGCTTCAATAGCAAGTAAACCGCCAGGTTGTAATGGGTAGCATTTTAATGCCATTGCTAGCGTGAAAATAAATTCAGCGACCAACAACCATCCAGCTACAAATGGGTTTATTAGGAAGAATACAATCGGGTTAATTATTAAGAAGGCTATAATGGCAACTTTGTACCAATCAGGCGCTTTACCAAGGAAGTTCTTGATAAAAGCGTTTCCGAGCGATATCGGCATGATAATTCTCTTTATAACAAAATTATGAATAGACACTACAATAGTGCTTAAGTATCTGTTTGTTAGACTTATTAACTAGTCTTTAAAAACAATAACTTAGTAAAACAACAATCCTTTGTTTATTGTAGTCTTGCCAAGTTACTTCCCCTGAACTCAAGCACCGCTCACTTTCGACCGCAAACTCTACACTCAGGCATTTATTAGTCAATAACAAAACGTGATGCTACCGACTAAAATGACTTTTTAAATGTAATAACGCGATCAAAACGGCGTTACTATACCATGAAAGTCTTAAAAAAATCCTCTTGGATTTTAAATGACGGTCAGTGACGAGAAAAGGCAAATTAAGAAAGAATATTAACTGTGATATACAAAGTAATTTTTCATATTTTGAATATAAAAATGTGACACGGTTGTCTTTATTTCTCCGAGATTTGTGAGCTGTTTAATTAAATGAAAATTCATATTTTACTGCTTTCGCTCGCATGTTAGAGCCTCTTAAATTGACACAACATATAGAGTATTAACTCTATGTTATGGAGTCGTTTCCACTATTGATCGTAAATTTTCTCAAACCGCTAAGTAGTGGTATGATGAGTAGTATCGACCCTCAGAAATCAATATTGGATAAAAAGTAGAATGGTCATAAAGGCGAAAAGCCCTGCGGGATTCGCAGAAAAATATATTATCGAGAGCATTTGGAACGGCCGTTTTCCTCCAGGCTCAATTTTACCTGCTGAGCGCGAGCTGTCCGAACTGATTGGTGTTACTCGAACGACTTTAAGAGAGGTTCTTCAACGACTAGCCCGTGATGGATGGCTGACTATCCAGCACGGCAAACCTACGAAAGTTAACCAATTTATGGAGACCTCTGGTCTGCATATTTTGGATACTTTAATGACGCTAGACGTTGATAATGCGACAAACATTGTAGAAGATCTGCTTGCGGCACGTACTAACATCAGTCCTATCTTTATGCGCTATGCATTTAAAGCGAACAAAGAGAGCTCTGAGCGTACAATTAAGAACGTAATCGAATCTTGTGAAGCTTTAATGAATGCGGCTTCCTGGGACGAATTCATCGCTTCTTCGCCGTATGCTGAAAAAGTTCTGCAGAATGTGAAAGAAGATAACGAGAAAGATGAAGCGAAGCGTCAAGAAATCTTGATTGCTAAAACGTTCAACTTTTACGATTATATGCTTTTCCAGCGCCTAGCATTCCATTCAGGAAATCAAATTTACGGTTTGATCTTTAATGGTTTGAAGAAGCTCTACGATCGTGTCGGTAGCTACTACTTCTCAAATCCAGCTTCTCGTGAGCTAGCTCTGAAGTTTTACCATCAATTGCTCGAAACTTGTGAAAGTGGCCAGCGTGAGCAACTACCAGTAGTGATTCGTCATTATGGTATGGAAAGTGCGTTGATCTGGAACGAAATGAAAAAGCAATTACCAACGAACTTCACGGAAGACGACAGCTAAGCGCTGACAAGTTGAATAAACGAAAACCGCAGTGCCTTAGGCCTGCGGTTTTTTTGTTTTTATTTATAAGTCGGCGACGGACCTAGCACCAATAATAAGGCATGGAACGTTTATCCTGCTAGCGAGAGTCTGGGTAACGGTAGATATAATGACTCTACGACATCTGAAAGGACATGGTCGTAAGTATTGAAGATGGTCAATGACAAGTCCGATGTGACGCCATAAAGCTCTGCTTCTGTTAAGTCGACATGACTCCCTGTCACGTATTCATTTAGCGTCTGTATTGAGCGCGTGGAAGCAGGAGAGGTAATGCTAAGTGGAGCGATAACCGCTAGTTGGTTTAGCTTACGCATCATGACCGATGCATAGTTTTTGAAACGCTCATTTCCGCCTTGTTCTCCTAAATCTTGAATGCTGATTCGTAACTGAGTCAGGGTCTCCAAGCTATCCATAATGTTTTGCCAGTTCATGTGATACTCATTATGCAAGTCATCTCTTTGCTCAACCGCTAGCCATGCGATGGTTACTTCATCCATCAAAAACAAGCAATGACGAATCAACTTACCATGCTCCATCTGGTTTCTTGCAACACTATGGTCATCCCATTGTTCAAGTAGTTTCCCTACTTTAATCTGTAATACGCGATACATGGGTTTGTTTTCAAACCGTGAGGTTTCGACTAAAAGATGAAGCTTGTTAGTCAGAGCATCATTAAGAGCGTCCAATTTTTGTTGATCGTTTTGTTGGAATTGAAGCGAGTAGTGAGTAGCAGCTCGGTGGTATCTCAGAAGGTGAACAACATCTCGCAACAATGTTAACAGCTGATATTTGCGCGCATGTTGCTGCTCTCGTTTAGAAGATAAGTGATATATTCCGGCTAAAATAGCGATGGACAATAGTGTGGAAATCAAAACAAACATAACCAACTCCTTGTTAGTGTTTGGACCTAACAAGGAAGATTGCAGTTTTGATGCCAAACAAAAACTCAATTTAAACAATTGGTTATATTGAATGTTCTTTTTGAATGGTCGTTGTTGGTGCATGGATTCACCAAATTTGTGAATATGTTTGATTATTCGGTGTCGATGCTTGG
Source organism: Vibrio sp. D54 (assembly GCF_021728075.1). Taxonomy (NCBI): domain Bacteria; kingdom Pseudomonadati; phylum Pseudomonadota; class Gammaproteobacteria; order Vibrionales; family Vibrionaceae; genus Vibrio; species Vibrio sp. D54. Next base: position 27,294 of record NZ_JAKKCS010000007.1, read on the forward strand.
TGTACGCGTTATTCTTTGTGAGTTACATATTGATTACTTTTTAGTCTGATTCAAGTCACAATGTTTAGAAATTAAAATATTCGAACACTTCATATGATATAAGTTGTCTATTTTGTTGATTGTTCGAGGTAATTAATTTGTCTAATAAATTCGACCTATGCTTCAGTACTCACTCAAAGATAACGCTCCCTATCGATACAAATGATGAGGATAGGTACCTTCAGTTTCGTAAGGACAACCCACATATATTTGGTAGTTTTATTCCCGCAGGTACTCCTTTCATACTGAACGAAGGCTCTGTGATCAACATAGCTAAGTTGCGTAGCGAGAGACCTGATATAGCTTGTGCTCTTGATACTGTAAAAAGTTGGTCACAAGAAACCAAAAGAAATGTAGCCAATCTAACAAGTGAGTTTGGCGATGAAAACTTACAAGCGGTAGCCCTCCTCTATGAAAAAGAGATTAAGCCTTTTTTAGATGCTACTAATCATACTATGGGGGGGAAAATCGATGAGTATACTGCAGTAGGTGCTGCCGCTACTGCTGTTAATGAAAAGCAAGTCAGATTGAGTAATTTCGGGAAAGCTTTGCTCAAATATCAAAATGCCTTACTAGATGTACGTACAGCCTCACGAAATGGTGCGCAGAAAAAGGAGCTTGTGAAGCTTGGATATAGAGTTAAAGAAGCTCACAATTCTTTGAATGCAAAATTTACAAAAGAGCTTACCCATTATGCAGAACGAGTTAAAAGTAGCCGTGGAAACATTTGGAGCAACCCGAATAGAGCTGCCAATATCGCGAGAAGTGGCAGGGATATAACTAAGTTACATTTAACATCTATAGCTAACATCCGCTCAATTCGATTTCTTGAACAAAGCTCTAGTATTGTGGGTAAAAAGATCATCATGATTGATGCTGGTGTTCGCTTTAACAATGTTCGAAATGCCAAGAATAACGGAGAAAATTGGCAAAAAAGAGCAGCAATGGAAGTTGCAGGGTTTGGTGCGAGCAACGCTGCTGGCGTTTGGACCACATCCAAAGTGATTGCATCCGGAATGGGAATCGCTTTGGCTGCTGGCCCATTTGGAGTCGTAGTATTAATTGGTGTAGGCTTAGGTGTCGGCTATGCAGCAGCTAAGATGGCTGATAGTGCAGGGCAAAATTTAGCCAAAGGTGCCTATGAAGTTAGTTCTAACATTCATTGGAATTAAAGGGATCAACGTGTCTTATTTTGATATGACAAATATGATTATCGGATGTACTTGGTTAGTTAGTACTTTGCTTTTCATTCGTGTTTCGGTAAAGCGGATCGAGAAAAAGATGTCGAAGGATGGTCATGGCCCTGTCGGTTGGGATAGAGATACCTGGGGGGTTAGGTTCCCAATGTATACTACAGTTTTAATGCGAGGCAAGCCTGCGAAAGTATCACTTGTAGATGATCAGTTAATACTAAAATACGCAACGACATTTGATCGAGTTCTCGCTTTTGTAGTCACGATCAGCTTTGTACTTTTCCTTGCATGTGGCGCGATTATTACTTGGGGTCCAGAAGAATTCTCTTTGTAGTACAATCAAGCTTAATCGATAAGCTTAACTGCGAGAAAAGGCTTAACTGATTTAGTTAAGCCTTTTCAATAAAGATACTTACATTACGCGCATGCCAGGTTGAGCGCCTTCGTGTGGCTCAAGGATCCACAGGTCGCTACCACCAGGGCCTGCCGCAAGGATCATACCTTCAGACATACCAAACTTCATCTTACGAGGTTTTAGGTTTGCTACCATTACCGTTAGCTTGCCTTCTAGCTCTTCAGGTTTGTAAGCTGACTTGATGCCAGAGAATACCTGACGAGTTTCACCACCGATGTCCAATTGGAACTTAAGCAGTTTGTTGGCTTTTGGTACTTCTTCACAAGAGATGATACGAGCGATACGCATATCTACTGCAGCAAAAGCATCGAACTCAATCTCTTCAGCGATTGGTTCTTTGTCTAGCTCGGTTTGGCTAGCCTTGTTCTTTTCCGCTTCAGCTTTCTCTTTCGCCGCCATTTCTGCCGCCGCATCTTCTTTAGACGCTTCGATCATCGCTTCAACATTCTTCGGATCGATACGGTTGAACAGTGCTTTGAACTTAGTGATCTCGTGGCCTGTTAGTGGAGCAGCGATGTTTTCCCAAGTTAGCTCTTGGTTTAGGAACGCTTCAGTACGCGCAGCTAGCGATGGCATTACTGGTTTCAGGTAAGTCATCAGTACGCGGAACAGGTTGATACCGACAGAACAGATGTCTTGTAGTTCCTGATCTTTGCCTTCTTCTTTTGCTACAACCCACGGTGCTTTTTCATCAACGTATTGGTTAGCTTTGTCTGCCAATGCCGTGATTTCACGGATTGCACGACCAAACTCACGCGTTTCGTAAAGCTCAGCGATACGGTCAGCAGCAGCAACAAATTCGTTGTAAAGTTCAGGCTCTGCAAAGTTGTCAGACAGTTTGCCTTCAAAACGTTTCGCGATGAAACCTGCGTTACGAGATGCCAGGTTAACGATCTTGTTAACAACGTCAGCGTTTACGCGCTGAGTGAAGTCTTCAAGGTTAAGATCTAGATCATCGATACGGCTGTTTAGCTTCGCAGCGTAGTAGTAACGTAGACACTCAGGGTCTAGGTGCTCTAGGTAAGTGCTTGCTTTTACGAACGTACCTTTAGACTTCGACATTTTCGCGCCGTTTACGGTTACGTAACCGTGTACGAATACGTTGTTAGGCTTGCGGAAGCCAGAACCTTCTAGCATTGCTGGCCAAAATAGGCTGTGGAAGTAAACGATGTCTTTACCGATGAAGTGGTACAGCTCTGCTGAGCTGTCTTTTTTCCAATACTCGTCGAAATCTAGGTCGTCGCGCTTGTCACATAGATTTTTGAAAGAGCCCATGTAGCCGATAGGCGCGTCTAGCCATACGTAGAAGAATTTGTTCTTCTCACCAGGGATCTCGAAGCCAAAGTATGGTGCATCACGTGAGATATCCCATTGCTGCAAACCAGATTCGAACCATTCTTGCATTTTGTTCGCTGTTTCAGCTTGTAGCGAGCCAGAGCGAGTCCACTCTTTTAGCATGCTTTCAAACTGAGGTAGGTCGAAGAAGAAGTGCTCTGAATCTTTCATTACTGGCGTCGCACCAGAAACCGCAGATTTAGGATTGATCAGTTCTGTTGGGCTGTAAGTCTCACCACAGTTGTCACAGTTGTCACCGTACTGGTCTTCAGACTTACATTTTGGACAGGTACCTTTTACGAAACGGTCCGGTAAGAACATCTCTTTTTCTGGATCGAACAGCTGAGAGATAGTGCGGCTAGAGATAAAGCCATTTTTCTTCAACTCAAGATAAATGTGTGACGCTAGCTCACGGTTCTCATCTGAGTGTGTGCTGTGGTAGTTATCAAAGCTGATATCAAATCCAGCGAAGTCTTTTTGGTGCTCTTCGCTAACTGCGGCAATCATTTCTTCAGGAGTAATACCCATCTGTTGCGCTTTAAGCATGATTGGCGTGCCGTGAGCATCGTCAGCACAGATGAAGTTTACAGTGTTGCCGCGTAGGCGTTGGTAACGAACCCAAATGTCCGCTTGGATATGCTCAAGCATATGACCAAGGTGGATCGAACCGTTAGCGTACGGAAGGGCACAAGTTACCAGCATTTTCCTTGACGGAAAGTTTTTTGGATCGTTTGCCATACTTAATATTCGCTTTTCTTGATAGGTATAAATAAATTTTGATGGATAATACTACCCCATGAACTGACTAACTCCAAGGTGTCAAACTGCGGAATGCCTTAGTTTTTTTGGGGTTCTGGTTGAGCCTGGACGGTGGTAGCATGACATCTAAAAGGAGGGCTTATGCATCAGTTCACTTCAAAACAAGATTTTTGTCACTGGTTTAACCAATTCCAACATCCACAGTTGGTGGAAAACTGGGCAGATATTCATGGCGCAATTTCGATTACGACACAGGGTTCTATTGATATAACGTTGCCATTCGCAAGTAATGAGCTTCAAACCGTACTGCATGACTGGATCAAACAGCAGCAAGCCTCGGGTAAAGTAGCTGAATTCCCATTTAATATTCGCCTTGAAGTTAAAGCTTTAGAAACTCAAGTGGCTAACTCGGTTAAGGGTGTTAAGAACATCATTGCCGTCAGTTCTGCGAAAGGTGGCGTTGGTAAATCTACTACCGCAGTTAACTTAGCGTTGGCAATTGCTCAATCTGGGGCGAAAGTGGGATTGTTGGATGCAGATATCTATGGTCCGTCTGTACCTATGATGTTGGGGCAAGAAGATGCTAAACCAGAAGTTCGTGATGGCAAGTGGATGGAACCCATTTTTGCTCACGGCATCTATACTCATTCTATCGGTTATTTGGTGGATAAATCAGAAGCGGCGATATGGCGCGGTCCAATGGCTTCAAAAGCGTTGTCGCAGTTATTAACTGAAACAGATTGGCCAGATTTGGATTATTTGGTGATTGATATGCCGCCAGGTACGGGGGATATTCAATTGACGCTGTCACAACAAATTCCGGTAACAGGTAGCGTGTTAGTCACAACACCGCAAGATTTAGCCCTTGCCGATGCAAGGAAGGGAGCGGCAATGTTTAACAAAGTCCATGTCCCGGTTATTGGTGTTGTGGAAAACATGAGTTATCACATTTGTAGTCAATGTGGCGCGAAAGAGCATATTTTTGGTATGGGCGGAGCTGAAAAAATGTCGCAAGAATTTGGCTTAGCATTGTTAGGACAAATTCCGCTTCATATCTCTATGAGAGAAGATATTGACGCTGGCGTGCCAACGGTAGCAAGACGCCCAGAAAGTGAGCATGCAGGGTATTATAAGCAACTTGCCGATCGCGTATGTAGCACGATGTTTTGGCAAGGCAAAGCAAAACCAGATGCGATTAGCTTTACAATGGTGAACTAAGTTTACTATGCCTGCTGGTTGATAATTGCACATTTTAACGTTTGCTCGGAGGTTAATCCTCTGAGCAGGCAGAAACTTATGACTAAACCCTAATTCCAACTAGTAACTATGGGGTGAACTCCCTATAATCAGGCAGTTTATCTTTTTATGTGACTAGAAATCATCATCGGGTGCAAACTAATGTCTGATAATAATCAATGCGTCATCGTAGGTATTGCTGGCGCTTCTGCTTCTGGAAAAAGTCTGATCGCGAGCACTATTTATAATGAGCTTCGCGCGAAAGTAGGCGATCATCAAATCGGTGTCATCACGGAAGATTGCTACTACAACGACCAAAGCCACCTAAGCATGGAAGAGCGAGTAAAGACGAACTACGATCACCCGAGTGCGTTGGACCACGACCTACTGTGTGAGCACCTAGAAAAATTGGTACGTGGTGAAGCAGTAGAAGTGCCTGAGTACAGCTACACTGAGCACACAAGAACAATTAACACCACCACAATGACACCTAAAAAGGTGATCATTCTAGAAGGTATCCTTCTTCTTACAGACCCTCGTCTTCGTGATTTGATGCATGCGACAGTATTTATGGACACACCGTTAGATATTTGCTTGCTTCGCCGTGTTAAGCGTGATGTGGAAGAACGAGGCCGAACTATGGAGTCTGTTCTTAAGCAATACCAACAAACAGTACGTCCGATGTTCATGCAGTTTATCGAACCTTCTAAGCAATATGCGGACATTATTGTTCCTCGCGGTGGTAAAAACCGTATCGCAATTGATGTATTAAAAGCTCACATTGCAAGACTTTTGAAAGCTTAAGCCTATAGACGGCTATATCGCTTTATTTTTAGGAGAAGAAGTGGCACCTTAAGTGCCACTTCTTTTTTTGTTTTTAAATTAGTCAGTTGCAGGTTAAAACCAGACACTTTTCACGCTTTTGTGGAACTGTCAGCGGCAAATGGAGTCTGCGCTTATAATTGTAAAAACACTCGAGCAAGGAAAAACAAATGAAGAAACTGCTCTTAATTCTAGCAATACCGATTGTGGTCATTTTGGTCGCAATTTTAGCGTTAACCATCTTCGTCAATCCGAATCAGTTTAAACCCCTTATTGTTGAGCAAGCGCAAAAGCAAACGGGATTAGAGTTGGTGATTGAAGGGGATATCAGTTGGCAATTTTTCCCATCAATTGGCTTTGAGTTGGGACATACAGAATTGCGAAACCCACAAGGCTTTAGTAAACCCAATTTATTCAAAGTTGATACCGTTGGTGTAGACATCTCTGTTATGCCACTTTTTAGTCAACAGCTTGAAATTGGAAACGTCACGCTTGATGGTGCTGAGTTCTACATTGAAACCAAGAAAGATGGCAGCAAGAATATTGATGCATTGACGAAAGCCCAAACACAACAAGCAGAACAAGAGAGCAATGCTGCGCCTACGCAAAATGGTGAAACGCAAACTTCTGGTTCTGATTGGAGTATTAATCTTGCTGGCGTTACGGTTTCTAACGGTTCATTAGAAATGCAGGATAAGCAAGCCGGTAGTTACACCAAACTTTATGATATTTCATTAAACCTTTCCGAATTCGCTTTTGACAACTGGACAACGGCTGATTTTGGCGTGAAGGGCGAAATGAACGACCAAAAGTTCACCGCGAAAGGTCAGGCAGACTTTAAGCTAGAAAAAGGTTTGGCAAACTACGCGCTAAAGAACATCAACTTTGATGCGACATACTCTGACCCTGCCAATAAAATTGAATCGGCAACGATCGGTTTAGACACGTTTGAATTCGATAAAGTAAATAACCTGACTTATGCCATTAAGGGTGACGCTGGTGGTATGAAGTTAGATATGCAGGGTGCTGGTCAACTTAGCGTGGACAAGGCTATCAGCAAAGTACAGTTGGATAAGTTAACTCTTAAATCGACTATTGAGGGTGATGCCTTACCTCAGTCCCCGATGAAAGTCGACATGGTGTCTGATCTGTCTTTCGACCTAACGAAAAACCATCTGAGTTTTGTTCTAGAGAAGTTAACAGCGAATGCTATCGCCCTAGATGGTAAGGCAGATGTGACACTCGGTGATATTCCTAAAGTACGCTTTGCTCTCCATAGCCCCAATATCGATCTTGATGAGTTCTTAGGGTTAGATAAGCAAGCTGCCGAAGTTAATAAGCCTGCTTCTGGTGGCGAGAGTGCTCCTGCCGGACCTGAGGTTGAGCCTGATTTGTCTGCGTTGAAAACGTTAGATGTAAAGGGTGACATTACCATCGACAAATTCAAAGCGGCAAATGCGAAGATGGAAGCGGTAAAAACGAGCTTCACTGTGAATCGTGGCGTGTTTGAGCTTACATCATTTAGTTCGAAGTTGTACCAAGGCTCAATCTCAGCGACAGCGAAGTTAGATGCACGCCAATCACCAGCGACTTACAGTGTTAAAAAGTCAATCAAAGGCGTGAAAGTTCAACCGCTACTTATAGACGTTGCTGAAAACGACAAACTTGAAGGGACAGGTAACATTGATGTGAATGTTACAGGTAAGAGTCTCACGCCTACCGGTATCAAGAAGAATCTATCTGGTACGGTTGTTATCAATTTTGCTGACGGTGCGGTGAATGGCATCAACGTTGCTCAGTTGATTCGTGAAAACTATGCGAAATTTAAAGGGCAAAAAGTTGAAGGCACCAATGTAGCTAAGAAAACAGACTTCAGTGCGATGACGGCGACATTGAAACTCAACAAAGGTGTTGTATCAACGGATAATATGCAAGCTCAGTCTCCATTGTTACGTGTTCGTGGTAAAGGTACCGCAAACTACATCAATGAAACAGTCGACTTTACTATCAGCACGTCAGTTGTAGGCAGCCTAGAAGGCCAGGGCGGTAAAGATATAGATGAGCTGAAAGACATCACGATTCCAATCAATGTGTCTGGTAAGTGGGCAGATCCTAAATTCAAGCTCGTATTCGATGATGTTCTGAAGCAGAAAGCTCAAAAAGAAATCGATCGTGGCGTGGAGAAGCTAACGGACAAAATCAAAGACGAGAAAACCAAAGATGCGGTCGATGGTTTATTGAAGAATCTTTTCAACTAACCGTGCGTGAAAACCAAAAGGGTTGGCATTTTGCCAACCCTTTTTAAATTACTCTGCGAGTGTTACCAATCGACGCCTTTGAGGGCTTTTACACCAGATTCAAATGCGTGCTTTACATTTTTCACTTCAGAAACGGTATCGGCCATTTCAATCAGGGTTCGATGTGCGCCACGCCCAGTAATAATAACCGACTGCATTTTAGGTCGGTTGCTTAGTGCTTCGACCACTTCGTCTAAGTCGATGTAGCCGTAGCTCACCATATAAGTTAGCTCGTCAAACAAGATGACATCGATAGAGTCGTCTTGCAGCATGCGTTTACATTCTTGCCATACGCCTTGCGCTGCTTCGGTATCAGCGGCTTTGTTTTGAGTTTCCCATGTAAAGCCGGTCGCCATTACTTGGAATTCAACGCCGAGTTTCTCAAGTAGGTTGCGCTCACCGTTGTCCCAAGTACCTTTAATAAACTGCGCGACAGCACAATTCAAACCATGACCCACTGCGCGTGCGATCGTACCGAATCCTGATGTCGATTTACCTTTACCATTTCCGGTAATGATCAGTAGCAGACCTTTTTCCTCTTGAGCAGCAGCGATTTTTGCGTCTACCTGTTCTTTGACTTTTTGTTGGCGAGCTTTATGGCGTGCTTCTTTATTTTCTTCGATAGACATAATACTTCCTCAATTCCTTTTCGTGCTGTGCCCAAGCTAATTTGGGTTCATTGATTTATCTCGCTATGATAGACCAACATATCGTGAAGAAAAACCACCGATAATTCAGGGAATAAAATGAAGAAAATACTTGTTGTTTGTATGGGAAACATTTGTCGGTCACCAACTGGAGAGGCAGTGTTAAGAGCGAAAGCTCAAAAGCTAGGCGTTGAAGTAGAGGTTGAGTCGGCAGGTACAATTGGCTACCACGCAGGAAACCGACCGGATTCAAGAGCGATGGCAGCAGGAAAGCAGCGAGGCTATTCTTTTAAAGGAATGCAAGCGCGCCAAGTCACCATTGATGACTTTGAAAAGTTTGACCTTATATTAGCCGCAGATAAAGCAAATTTGGCCGATTTATTGGATATTTGTCCGTTGAAGTATCGACACAAAGTATCGTTATTTTTAAGTCATTCTGAGTCAGTTTACGACGAAGTCCCGGACCCATATTATGGTGGGGAAGATGGCTTTGAACTGGTGCTTGATTTAATCGAAGAGGCATCAGACGCAATTTTGAAGAAGCTATAATCACCGTGCTTGAAGACAATAGAAAAAGGGATGAGCTCAGCTCATCCCTTTTTATTCGTGTTAACCCGCTAGTATGTCGGTTGCGACTTTGTAGCTTGGGTCTTCCTTCACGTTAATTTCAACCAAGCTGCCAGCTTTGTCCAAAAGTTTACGACAATCTGGGCTTAGGTGACGAAGGTGCAGCGTTTTACCTTGAGCATTGTAACGCTCAGCCAGTGTTTCAATGGCTTCAATTGCAGAGTGATCAGTCACGCGAGAGTCTGCAAAATCGACAATCACATCTTTTGGATCTTCAGGCGCGTTAAACAACTCCAGGAAGCTAGCCGCAGAGCCAAAGAAAATAGGGCCGTGAATCTTGTACTCTTTTGAACCTTCCTCGTTTAAGCACGTGTCGGCATAGATGTGCTTAGCGTGTTGCCATGCAAACATTAATGCAGAAACGATAACACCAACCGCTACGGCAACAGCAAGGTCAGTAAGAACAGTAACAACGGTCACAAGAACAATAACGAAGAAGTCTTGCTTCGGTACGCGGCGTGCTAGCTTAAATGTTGCCCATTCGAATGTACCAATGACAACCATGAACATCACACCAACCAGAGCAGCGAGTGGGATCATTTCAATTAGCGAAGAAGCGAATAAGATAAACATCAATAGAGCGATAGCCGCAACGATACCAGATAGACGGCCGCGACCACCTGAGTTTACGTTGATCATCGACTGACCAATCATCGCACAACCACCCATTGCGCCAAACACAGAACACGTCATGTTTGCCATACCTTGACCGATACATTCGCGGTTAGATTGACCACGAGTGTTCGTCATCTCATCTAAAACTGTCAGCGTTAGCAGAGATTCAATTAGACCAATGGCCGCTAGAATGATCGCGTATGGAAGAATGATTTGTAGAGTTTCTAGCGTAAATGGCACCGCCGGAATAGAGAAGGTCGGCAGTGAACCTGCGAGTGTTGCCGCTTCATCACCAGACATTGTACGCAGGAAGTCAACAACAGTGCGAGTTTCCAGATCCAAACCAACCACTAAAGCAGTCACCGTTACGATTGCAACAAGTGAAGAGGGTACAGCCGTTGTGATTTTTGGTAGAAAGTGAATGATTGCCATAGTTAGCGCAACCAAACCAAGCATTAGTAGCATTTGGTCTTGTGGTAGCCAAGTAAGCATGCCGTTGATATCTGGCGCTTTAAACTGACCCAACTGAGCTAGGAAGATAACAATAGCCAGACCGTTCACAAAACCAATCATCACAGGGTGAGGTACGATACGGATGAACTTACCCAATTTAAACATACCAGCGGCAATTTGAAGAATACCAGCGAGCATGATGGCTGCGAATAGGTACTGGACACCGTGAGTCGCGACAAGCGAAACCATTACGACTGCCATGGCACCTGTTGCACCAGAGATCATGCCGGGACGACCACCGAAAATGGAAGTAATAAGACCAACGATGAATGCAGCGTAAAGACCGACCATCGGATCTACGCCTGCGACGAACGCAAATGCGACAGCTTCAGGAACCAATGCTAGCGCAACGGTTAAGCCTGATAGCACATCATTTTTTACGGAGTGCTTAGAAAATTGGGGAAATTCGAACATGTTTGTTTTTAAGTTCTCTTTGCAATGAGTTAAACCCGACACATATTCGTATTTGCACAAGCCACTGAGTGGTTGATTTCTAATCAAACATTGCAGTGTAAACCGTAGTATTAAAAGAGCAGCATCAGAATGGTGTCGAAAACTTGAGTCGGCGCATGCTACCGAAAAGTGTGATTAAGTTCAAGAATGATACGAATAATGGCGTACAAATGTGATCACGAATTGGTATTTATATGAACAATTTATTGGGCAAATATGAAGATAAAAAAGGCTACCAGATGGTAGCCTTTAATTTAATTATGCCGTTAAGCAGTTGAACGTAATGATTTAGCCTAGTTAAAGTTAGGCTTTGTCATCTCTGCCGATGCACGGTTTTTAGCCACTTGGCTACCAGCACCTTTAGCTTGGTAACGTTCGGTTTTGAACGGTGCTGCTGCAACCGTGATTTCGCGTAGCTCTTGAGGGCCAGGTGCTTTCGTCATCGGTGCGCTAGCGTTTAGCTTAGCAGCAACTTTAATGGCTTCGACTTTAGGCTCTGGTTTATCTACTGGCGCTTCGGCTACAATCTCTTTTGCTGCTTCAACGATAGGCTCTTCAGTAGGTGCCGTTTCTACAATGGCATCAACCGGTTCAGCATGTTCAGTTACAGGAGTTTCAGCGATAGGCTCTACCGATGCTGTTTCTACTACTGCCGATTCAGCTTTTTCTGCGATTACTGTTTCAACAACAGGTGCTTCTACTACTGGAGCTTCCACTTTCGCTTCAACGGTTTCTTGAACTTTGTGTTCAACAACTGGCGCATCTGTTACGACAGGTTGCTCGCGACGAATAATCACTTTACCCATTGCCATTTCTGGACACGCAAAGCCACCTTGGATTGTAGGTACTGCTGCTACAGCTTCTTCCTTAACTCGCTCTTCCTTCTTAGGTGCTGGTTTCGGAATGTAACGTGGCATTACTTTACCCATAGCCATTTCAGGAGAAGCGACACCTCCCTTACGTAGGCGGAACGGGTTAGGGCGGCGATCACGGCCACGGCGACGACGCTGGCCGCTTGCACGCAGGTGACGTGGCGAACGACGATTACGACGTTGCTTAGACTCTGCTTGCTTGTTGTCTTGCTGTGCCTCTACCGCTGCTTCTGTTGGCTTTTCAACTTTAGCTTCAACCGTTTCTTGAGTCTTAACCGCTGTTTCTTCGGCTTTCTTCTCAATCGCTTCTTGGTCCTTAACGCGTACAGACTTGTTCAATTTGCGACGTTGGCGGCGCTCTTTCACTTTTTCTGCTTTCGCATTTTGCTGCTTCGGTTTGCTCTCTTCTGGTTTTGTTTCAGTACGAGCTTCCGCTGCTAGCTGCAGACCTTTTTCCGCTACTTTTGCGTTTGCTTTCTGCTCTTGGGCTTTATCTGCCTGTTGAGCTTTAGGTTTACGCTTTTGGTTACGGTTTTGCGGTTTATTTGTTTGTTGTTGAGCTTCGTTTTGCTCATTAGCCTGCTCATCACGAGGCTTACGACGACGTCGGTTATCGCGATTGTCGCGGTTATCACGATTATCGCGCTGGTTGTTATTGCGACGACGATCGTTGCGATCACGTTTGTTACGTCGATTATCGCGATTTGGTTTTTTCTCTTCCTGAGGTTTCTGTTCTTCTTTTGTTTCTTCAGAACCACCGAATAGGAAGCTACCAAGTGCTTTAAACAGACGGCTGAACAATCCAGGTTTCTCTTCTTGTTCAACATTTTGTTCTTTCTTCTTCGCCTCAGGAGCTGGTTTAGCTGCTGGTGCAGGTGCGGTTTGAGACGGAGCCGCAAAGCCTTTAAGAACTGGCTCTTCAATTCGTTTTGGTTTTACGTCAACTTCCGCTGGCTCTTTACCTTCTGCTTCTTTCATTGCTTCCAGTTTCTTAGGAAGTAAGTAAGAAATCAGATCGAACTCTTCGCCTTCACGAACACGGATAACTTCAAAGTGCGGTGTTTCCATATCAGAGTTAGGAACAACCGTAATTTTCACTTCTTGAATGCGTTCGATATGGTTTACTGAACGACGTTTTTCGTTCAATAAGTAAGAGGCGATTGGCACAGGTACGACTGCAAGTACTTGTGCTGTGTTGTCTTTTAGCGCTTCCTCTTCAATTAAACGAAGTACAGAAAGTGCTAGAGATTCGTTGTCGCGAACGACACCAGTTCCGCTACAGCGAGGACAGATGTGATGGCTTGCTTCTGCAAGAGAAGGGCTCAAGCGCTGGCGTGACATCTCCAACAAACCAAAGCGAGAAATACGACCGATTTGTACACGAGCGCGGTCAAGGCGAACGGCTTCACGTAGACGGTTTTCTACTTCTCGTTGGTGACGAACTGGGGTCATATCGATAAAGTCGATAACCACTAAGCCACCTAAGTCACGTAGACGCAATTGGCGAGCAATTTCGTCGGCTGCTTCTAGGTTCGTGTTTAGAGCTGTTTCTTCAATATCGCCGCCCTTGGTTGCACGAGCAGAGTTGATATCGATAGACGTTAGTGCTTCAGTCGGGTCAATAACAATAGAACCACCAGATGGCAGACGCACTTCACGTTGGAAAGCCGATTCAATTTGGCTTTCGATTTGGTAGTGGCTGAATAGTGGAACTTCGCCTTCATATTTCTTAACGCGGTTAAGGAAATCAGGGCGCACCAATTGAATGTGCTCTTTTGCACGTTCGTAGATGGTGTTGCTATCAATTAAGATTTCGCCAATATCACGACGCAAATAGTCACGGATTGCACGAACGATAACGTTACTTTCTTGGTGGATTAAGAATGGAGCAGGGTTAGAGTCCGCTGCACCTTTGATTGCACCCCAGTGGTTAAGTAGTACATTCAAATCCCACTCAAGCTCTTCAGCACTCTTGCCAACGCCAGCAGTACGTACGATTAGGCCCATGCCCTGAGGCAGTTCCAAAGTACTTAATGCGGCTTTTAGTTGAGTACGCTCGTCACCTTCGATTCGACGAGAAATACCGCCAGCACGAGGGTTGTTAGGCATCAGAACAAGGTAACTACCAGCAAGAGAAATGAAAGTAGTAAGAGCTGCGCCCTTGCTTCCACGTTCTTCTTTTTCCACTTGAACGATAACTTCTTGGCCTTCCGTTAGCACTTCTTTGATGCTTGGACGACCTTGGTAGGTGTAACCTTCAGGGAAATATTCGCGGGCAATTTCTTTGAGAGGGAGGAAACCGTGACGCTCGGCGCCGTAATCAACAAATGCGGCTTCTAAGCTTGGTTCGATACGTGTGATACGTCCTTTGTAGATATTCGCTTTTTTAGATTCATGACCTGGACTCTCGATATCAAGATCGAAAAGTCGCTGGCCATCAACCAGAGCGACACGCAACTCTTCTTTTTGAGTTGCGTTAATTAACATTCTTTTCATTGAAAATTCTCGTTGTCTTTTCTTTTATATCTTTCTTGTCGACTTGCCACTGTTTTTTCGCTCTTTCACGGTGCCTGATCCCATGGCTTGTATTTTGCAGCCTCCCGGCTGGAAGGGGATGCTCTCGGGCACTTCAGTCATCACAAGCCTCTTGTGGTTTCTGTTGGAAACGTAGACTTGTGACCCGCTATTTGGGCGGTAGGTACTCAACGTGAATATGCGAGGAGTAGGGTGGCAAGAGTGTTGAATTCGATGTGTCTCACGCCAATGCTGCACTCGACCTTCAACGATCTACTCACATTGCTTGAGGATAAATGATTGGTAATGAATAAAATGTAACCAAACCTTCCTTAGCAGCTGTGAACTATAGCAGTGCGCGTGGCTATCAGCAATCTGCTTTCACGCAAACGATAGAAAATTTGCCGCTAAACTCAAAATTTCTATTTTATAACTGGCTGTTTCATAAGCAATTGAGATGTGCAAACTGTTCAAGACAGAAAACAAATTGAGAACTTGATTGAGAGTTTTAATAATTTAAACAAAAGCTTGGCGAAATTTAGACCAGTATGTGCCACCGAGTGTTTCTTTTACGACAAGAATAATGTGAAGTCGCACGAAATTGAGTTTACAATACCGCCCATGAACGAAATAAGAACAAAAGTCCAGTTCGTCGACATCGACGAAGATATGGCGGGTCAGCGCATTGATAATTTTTTGCGCAACCAATTAAAAGACATTCCTAAAAGCATGATTTACCGAATTGTGCGTAAGGGCGAAGTGCGCGTAAATAAAAAGCGTATAAAAGCAGAGTACAAGTTAAAAGCAGGCGATCTCGTTCGTATTCCACCGGTGACCGTCGAGAAAAAAGATGACGATGTCGCACCAAGTACGAAACTTAACAAAGTCGCTGAGTTGGAAAATATGATTATCTTCGAAGATGACCATATGTTGATTCTAAACAAACCATCTGGCACCGCTGTGCATGGTGGCAGTGGTTTAAAGTTTGGTGCGATTGAAGCGCTTAGGGCTCTGCGTCCTCAAGCTCGCTTTCTTGAACTTGTGCATCGTATTGACCGTGATACTTCAGGGATTTTGCTGGTTGCTAAAAAGCGTTCTGCACTTCGTCACTTGCAAGCCCAGTTTCGTGAAAAGACAGTAAAGAAGTTTTACTTAGCTCTTGTCATGGGGCAATGGAAAAGCAGTTGTAAGGTTGTGAACGCGCCACTGCTCAAAAACGAAGTGAACAGTATTGTTCGTGTTAACCCTAATGGTAAGCCGTCAGAAACGCGTTTTAAGATTTTGGAAAAGTTCGAACAAGCTACATTGATTCAGGCGAGTCCGATTACTGGTCGAACTCACCAAATACGAGTTCATACGCAATACACTGGTCACCCAATCGCTTGGGATGATCGCTACGGTGATCGTCGCTTTGACGCTTACACAGGTCAAGTTGGTTTAGATCGTTTGTTCCTACACGCGGCAAACATCAAGTTCCAGCACCCATCAAATGATGAGTGGATGGAAATCAACGCACCGATGGAACCGAAACTAGAAAAAGTGTTGGCGGGTTTAAGAAACGCGTAACCATGTTTTCCTCGCGGATGCAAAAGGGAGCCACAGGCTCCCTTTTATCGTATTTGGGTTAAAGGACATCGAGTCCTTGAACATTCAACATATCAATCAAATCAATCAATGGTAGTCCGACAAGTGTGTTCGGGTCTTTACCAACTAATTTCGTAAACAAGCAAATTCCCATGCCTTCGCTTTTAAAGCTGCCTGCGCAGTAAAAAGGTTCTTCCCTGTCGACGTAGCGTTCGATTTGTTCAAGCGTTAAATCTCTAAAGTGCACCTCGAAAGAATCAAAGCCGACTTCTGTATGGTTTGTGACGGTGTTATGTACCGCAAGACCAGTATAGAAAGTGATGACTTTTCCACTTTGAGCCAAAAGTTGATTTATCGCGTTATCTCTATTTAAAGGCTTGCCAACGATTTCACCATTAATGACACAAACTTGGTCACTGCCGATAACTAAACTTGCTTTATCCGTCTGGCAAGATATTGCTTTCTCTTGGGCCAGTCTCTGCACAAGTTCAGTTGGCGTTTCTTGGTCAAAAGGTGTTTCATCGCAATCAGGTGATAAACAAACGAATGGTAGTGAGAGCTTTTCAAGCAGTTGTTTACGAAAAGGGGAAGTTGAGGCTAAAACCAGTTGGTAATTTTTCATTTTGAATTACAATTCGTGGGAGCATTTCCAATAGGATAATCGATCAAAAATGATTCTGGCTAATGCTCTGTATGTTAAGCGCAAAAAAGTACAACTTTTTTGCCTTTTTCTTTGACTAATTTTGATTTGGAAGATAATATTCGCGCCCTATGCAAAAGGTAAAAATACCGCGAACGGTTGACCCAGCTAAAGCTGCACAGAAACGATTGGATTACGATGGCATCATCCAAGCTAGTCTTTTCAAGCGCTTAGTGGAAACAACTGAAGGCGTAAAACGCGACGCAGAAGTCTCATTGTCATTTGGGATGGATGAACAGCGACTCGTTGTTATCTCTGGTAAAGCTAACATCGAAGTCGATTTAGAGTGTCAGCGTTGTAATGAGGTATTCGCACATGAGTGCGAAGTTGAATTCCTTTCTACTCCTTACTACGGTGAGAAAACAGAACAGGAAGCACCAGAAATTTATGATTTGGTAGATCTAAATGAATATGGTGAATTAGACCTCATACAACTTGTTGAAGACGAGTTCATCTTAGCATTACCTCAAATTGCGATGCACGATGAAGCGGATTGTAGCGTTGATTCAAATAACATGGTTTTTGGTGAGATTCCTGAAGAAATTGAGGAAGAAAAACCGAATCCATTCGACGTTTTGAAAAGTCTGAAAAAGTAATAGGTGTGGTAGCCGATTCTTCTTCAGGTTTTTAACCCAATAGTATAGGAGTAGGGTCAATGGCCGTACAGAAAAACCGTAAAACTCGTTCTAAGCGCGGTATGCGTCGTTCACACGATGCGCTAACTACAGCTGCTCTATCTGTAGACGCGACTTCTGGTGAAACTCACCTACGCCACAACGTAACTGCTGAAGGTTACTACCGTGGTCAAAAGGTTATCAACAAGTAAGGTTGAACCTTTGCAAAGTATTACCGTTGCACTTGATGCAATGGGCGGGGATTTCGGTCCACGCGTAACAGTGCCTGCCGCCGTGCAGGCACTGTCTCATTTCCCAGAGCTAAAAGTGATTCTTATTGGTGATCAATCTCTGATCACGTCTCAATTATCTCAACTCGGTACCTCGACCAGTTCCCGCTTGACTATTCTTCACAGCGAGAAAGTTATCTCGAACTCAGAAAAACCTTCATTGGCGTTACGCAATAGCCAAAATAGTTCTATGCGTATGGCTATCGATTTAGTTTCTGAGCAAAAAGCGGATGCTTGTGTTAGTGGTGGCAACACCGGTGCATTAATGGCACTATCGCGTTTCATTCTTAAGTTACTTCCTGGCATTGAACGTCCTGCTTTAGTTTCCGCTTTACCGACGATTACCGGAAAGCGTACTTGGATGCTAGATCTGGGGGCGAATGTATCGTGCGATGCTGATAGCTTGTTCCAATTTTCTGTAATGGGCAGTGCATTAGCTGAAGAACACTTGGGTCGTCCTCCTCGCGTTGCTGTACTCAATATTGGCGCAGAAGAGATTAAAGGTAACGATTTAGTCAAACGTTGCGCAGAAATGCTTTCTCAGACCGATGCGATTAACTTTGTCGGTTATATTGAAGGTAATCAAATTTTGCATGATGTTGCGGACGTCATTGTTTGTGATGGATTTGTCGGCAACGTATGCTTAAAAGCCAGTGAGGGAACAGCTCAACTTTTTATCGAAAAAATTAAAACCAGCATAATGGCATCAACGATAAAGGGTTGGATAGCTAGAAAGTTGTTTTCTAGGCTGTTTAATGAACTAAAAACACTGAACCCCGACCAGTATAACGGCGCAAGTTTGCTAGGATTGCGCGGCATTGTCATAAAAAGCCATGGAAGTGCGGATGTATCTGCGATTGTCAATGCACTTGGCGAGGCAGTACACGAGGTCAAACGACAAGTACCAAGCCGTATTAGCGATCGTTTGGAAGCGGTTTTACTCGAGAGGCATTATTAGTCTTCATGTATAGCAAAATTTTAGGTACTGGCAGCTACCTGCCATCTCAGGTGCGTACAAACGCAGATCTAGAGAAAATGGTAGATACAAGTGATGAGTGGATCGTTGCTCGCACGGGTATTAAAGAGCGTCGAATTGCTGCAGAAAACGAGACTGTAGCAGACATGGCATTCTACGCAGCTGAAAACGCTATCGATATGGCGGGTATTGATAAAAACGATATCGACCTGATTATCGTAGCCACAACGAGCAGTAGCCATACTTTCCCTTCATCTGCGTGTCAGGTGCAGGCAAAGCTTGGCATTAAAGGTTGTCCAGCTTTTGACTTAGCCGCTGCTTGTTCTGGTTTTGTGTACGCATTATCTGTTGCAGACCAACATATCAAATCTGGTATGTGCAAAAACGTACTTGTGATTGGTTCAGATGCTTTGTCTAAAACATGTGATCCGACAGACCGTTCAACCATTATCCTATTTGGTGATGGTGCCGGAGCCGTTGTCGTAGGCGCTAGCCAAGAGCCAGGCATTATCTCTACCCACATATACTCGGATGGTCAATTCGGAGAGCTTCTAAGCCTACCTGTACCTGTGCGGGGGCAAGATGCGGATAAATGGCTTCATATGGCTGGAAACGAAGTATTCAAAGTCGCTGTCACTCAGCTATCGAAACTAGTAAAAGATACGCTTGAAGCCAACAACATGCATAAGTCTGAACTAGACTGGCTAGTGCCGCACCAAGCGAACTACCGCATTATTTCAGCGACAGCGAAGAAACTTTCGATGTCACTAGACCAAGTCGTGATTACACTTGATAAACACGGCAACACATCAGCTGCTACGGTGCCAACAGCACTAGATGAAGCGGTACGTGATGGTCGTATTAAACGCGGTCAAACTCTGCTTCTTGAAGCGTTTGGCGGCGGATTCACTTGGGGCTCGGCCCTTGTGAAGTTCTAAGTTTCACAAGAATTCAAAATTTAAGGTGCACTTGGTGCATCTTATTTCTTTTTACTTTGCTTAAAGGAAAACAACATGAGCAAGTTTGCTATCGTATTTCCAGGTCAAGGTTCTCAAGCTGTAGGTATGCTTGCAGAACTAGGCGAACAATATGACGTAGTAAAACAAACATTTGCAGAAGCATCTGACGCACTAGGTTACGATCTATGGGCGCTTGTTCAAAATGGACCTGCAGAAGATTTAAACGAGACTTTCCGTACTCAACCAGCTTTGCTAGCTTCATCTGTTGCAATCTGGCGTGTATGGCAGGAACTTGGCTTAGAGCAACCAGCAAACCTAGCCGGTCACAGCCTAGGTGAGTACTCAGCACTTGTATGTGCGGGTGTTATTGACTTTAAAGAAGCCATCAAGCTGGTTGAATTACGTGGTCAACTTATGCAAGAAGCAGTACCAGCTGGTACTGGCGCAATGTACGCGATTATCGGTTTGGCTGATGATGCGATTGCAAAAGCGTGTGAAGACGCAGCGCAAGGCGAAGTGGTCTCTCCAGTAAACTTTAACTCGCCTGGTCAAGTCGTTATCGCTGGTAGCAAAGACGCAGTAGAGCGAGCTGGTGCGCTATGTAAAGAAGCTGGTGCGAAGCGTGCGCTTCCTCTTCCTGTTTCAGTACCTTCACACTGTGCACTTATGAAGCCAGCAGCGGAAAAACTTGCCGTAGCTCTTGAGTCTATCGAATTTAACTCACCACAGCTGCCAGTTATCAACAACGTTGATGTGGTTGCTGAGACAGATCCTGCAAAAATCAAAGATGCGCTTGTTCGTCAGCTACATAGCCCAGTTCGTTGGACTGAAACAGTTGAACTGATGCACGATCAAGGCGTAGAAAATCTTCTTGAGCTTGGTCCTGGTAAAGTTTTAACAGGTCTAACAAAACGTATCGTGAAAACGTTAACTGCAGCAGCAGTGAATGATATCGCATCGCTAGACGCTGCGAAGTAATCCATCAAGCGATAAATTTGCGATAAGAAAAGGAAACACAACATGATGAATCTAGAAGGTAAGATCGCGCTAGTTACCGGCGCAAGCCGTGGTATTGGCCGCGCGATCGCGGAACTTCTTGTCGAGCGAGGTGCTACGGTTATCGGTACTGCTACTTCTGAAAGTGGTGCGGCTGCTATCAGCGAGTATCTTGGTGATAACGGTAAAGGCTTAGCGCTTAACGTGACTGATGTCGAGTCTATCGAAGCGACATTAAAAACGATCAACGAAGAATTTGGTGTGATCGATATTCTGGTGAATAACGCTGGTATTACTCGTGACAACCTATTGATGCGCATGAAAGATGATGAGTGGAACGACATCATCGATACCAACCTAACGCCAATCTACCGCATGTCTAAAGCGGTTTTACGCGGCATGATGAAAAAACGTGCGGGTCGTATCATCAACGTAGGCTCTGTTGTTGGTACCATGGGTAACGCAGGTCAAACTAACTACGCAGCAGCGAAAGCGGGCGTGATTGGTTTTACTAAATCAATGGCTCGTGAAGTTGCGTCTCGTGGTGTAACAGTGAACACTGTTGCTCCTGGTTTCATCGAAACTGACATGACTAAGGCACTAAATGATGACCAACGTGCGGCAACTTTGTCGAACGTGCCAGCAGGTCGTTTAGGTGACCCACGTGAAATTGCATCAGCAGTAGTTTTCCTTGCTTCTCCTGAAGCAGCGTACATTACTGGTGAAACTTTGCATGTAAATGGTGGCATGTACATGGTTTAATGCGACAGTTTATGCAAAATAAGCTATTTTACATTGTGAAAAATAGCCTATAGTTGCAGTTAACTGTCATGAACTTGTCATGCTTATGCGCAAGATTTGTGCATGATTTAAGTCAAAAATGTATTGAAATTCGGTTAAATTCGCTAATTTTGTGGTTTGACCAGCAAGGACCCCCTTGCAACTTTCAATAGTTCGAATAAACTACGGAATCATCGCATTAGGCGAAATCTGTAAAGGAAAAGAAAAATGAGCAACATCGAAGAACGCGTAAAGAAAATCATTGTTGAACAGCTAGGTGTAGACGAAGCAGAAGTTAAAAACGAAGCTTCTTTCGTTGACGATCTAGGTGCTGATTCTCTAGACACTGTAGAACTAGTTATGGCTCTAGAAGAGGAATTCGACACTGAGATTCCTGACGAAGAAGCTGAGAAGATCACTACTGTTCAAGCTGCAATCGACTACGTAAACAGCGCTCAGTAATTAGCTCTCCCAGGCGGTCTCCTAGACCGCCTGTGTTCTTTCTAACTTCTTCTATCCTCTCATAGAAATATTCAATTCCCGGAGAATTATATCGTGTCCAAGCGTCGTGTAGTTGTCACTGGCATGGGTATGTTGTCACCGGTAGGCAACACAGTAGAATCATCTTGGAAAGCCCTGCTAGAAGGTCAAAGTGGTATCGTAAATATCGAGCACTTTGATACTACGAACTTCTCAACTCGTTTTGCAGGTCTTGTTAAAGATTTCGATTGCACAGAGTACATGTCTAAAAAAGATGCTCGTAAGATGGACCTTTTCATCCAGTACGGCATTGCAGCGGGTATTCAAGCTCTTGATAACTCTGGCTTACAAATTACCGAAGAAAATGCGGCTCGAGTTGGTGTTGCTATCGGCTCAGGCATTGGCGGTCTTGACCTTATCGAAACTGGCCATACTGCATTAGTAGACAAAGGCCCTCGCAAAGTTAGCCCATTTTTTGTTCCTTCGACCATTGTAAACATGGTTGCAGGTAACCTATCTATCATGCGTGGTCTTCGTGGTCCAAATATCGCGATTTCTACCGCATGTACTACTGGCCTGCATAATATCGGCCATGCAGCACGTATGATTGCCTACGGCGATGCAGATGCGATGGTTGCTGGTGGTGCAGAAAAAGCTTCTACGCCTCTTGGCATGGCTGGCTTCGGTGCAGCTAAAGCACTATCTACTCGTAATGAAGAGCCTCAAAAAGCGTCTCGCCCATGGGATAAAGGCCGTGATGGTTTTGTTCTAGGTGATGGTGCTGGCATGATGGTGCTTGAAGAGTACGAACACGCAAAAGCACGTGGCGCGAAGATTTACGCAGAACTGGTTGGTTTTGGTATGTCTGGTGATGCTTACCACATGACATCTCCAAGCGAAGACGGCTCTGGTGGTGCACTTGCGATGGAAGCGGCGATGCGTGACGCTAACATCACAGGTACTCAAGTAGGTTATGTGAATGCTCACGGTACTTCTACTCCAGCTGGTGATGTTGCAGAAATCAAAGGCGTGAAACGTGCTCTTGGTGAAGAAGGTGCGAAGCAAGTTCTTGTATCTTCAACTAAGTCGATGACGGGTCACCTATTAGGTGCTGCTGGCTCTGTTGAAGCAATTATCACGGTTATGTCTTTGGTTGACCAAATTGTTCCGCCAACCATTAACCTTGATGATCCAGAAGAAGGTCTAGACATCGACCTTGTGCCGCATACAGCGCGCAAAGTTGAAGGTATGGAGTACGCTATCTGTAACTCGTTTGGCTTTGGTGGTACAAACGGTTCTTTGATCTTCAAGAAGTTCGCTGAGTAACACTATCTAACCTAATTTAGATAAGCGAAACTTGTATTCTAACGGCTCGATGCTTAGCATTGAGCCGTTTTGTTTTATTTGTTGTCTGCTAATTTGAAGGTACGTGAATGTTTTGGGTAAATGGAGTTCCGCAAACGCATGTAGAGCTAGGTGATCGCTCATTCCAATACGGTGATGGAGGCTTTACCACCATCCTGACCCAAAATGGAGAGTTGGTTTACTGGCAGGAACATACTGAGCGCATGAGTGCTTGCCTTGACGCTTTGAAGATCTCTTCACCTGACTGGAAAGTTGTGCATGATTGGGCAAGCAAAGCGGTTTTATCTGACGCACGAGCGGGGGTGAAGATTCACGTTAGCCGCGGTATTGGCGGGCGAGGGTATAGCCCTAATGGGATTGAAAGCCCTATCGTGACGATTTCCAATTTTGTGTTTCCTTCTCATTATTCATCTTGGCAAGAACAAGGTGTGGACTTGGGCGTTTGTAATACTCGTCTAGGGATTCAACCTTTACTTGCGGGACATAAGCACAACAACCGTTTAGAGCAGATTCTCGCCAAGGCTGAAATCGACAATACAGAGTTTGCAGATGCAATAACGTTAAATGTGCAAAACCATGTCATTGAAACTACAATGGCCAACCTTTTTTGGGTTAAAGGTAATAAAGTATTTACGCCGGAGCTGACCTTATCAGGCGTTACGGGCGTAATGCGTCGTAAGGTGCTTGAGTTACTTAAAGTAAGTCATATTGAAGTCATCGAGGGGCGTTTTATACTTCCAGATTTGCTGAGTGCTGACGAGGCTTTCATGTGTAACTCAATATTAGGTGTCGCACCTATTAGCAGCATAGTGACATCGAACTCTAAGACTATATTTCCGATAGGAAAATTGACTCAACGACTGCAAGGGAATTTAACTACGTGATTAAAAAACTGTTGGCTTTTGTTGTGCTGATCGCAGTGATAGGCGCAGCAGCTGTTTTTTATATAATTTCACAGGCTAAACAATACGTTGAAAAGCCTATTCTATTGGAACAACCTCAGCTGTTTACTGTAGAAAGTGGTACAAGCTTTCATCATGTCATGCGCGCCTTAGTTGAAGATGAGGTGATTGAAACATCGGAGTACATCCGTTTAATTCCTCACTTATATCCAGAATTGTTGCAAGTGCGAGCGGGTACTTACCAACTTGAGCCTGGTATGTCACTTTCGCAAACATTGGAGCATCTGAATACTGGAAAAGAATACCAGTTTGCGATCACTTTTGTTGAAGGCAGCCGCTTTTCTGAATGGGTAGATCAACTAAAAAGTGCTCCTTATTTAAAGCATGATTTAACCGATCTTTCAGAAAAAGAAATGGCTGCGAAGCTCGGAATTGAGAGAGAAAAGCTAGAAGGGTTGTTTTTAGCAGAAACCTACCATTACACAGCGGGTGCGAGTGAAAGCCAGTTATTAAAACGAGCGCATCGAAAACTCAATAAAATACTGGACGCTAGCTGGGAAGCTCGTCAAGAAAAGCTGCCATTACAGGATAAGTATGAAGCCTTGATTCTCGCGTCTATCATCGAGAAAGAGACGGCTATTGATTCTGAGCGTGAGCGCGTCGCTTCTGTGTTTATCAACCGATTGAACAAACGTATGCGGTTACAAACTGATCCGACAGTTATTTATGGTATGGGTGACGCCTACGATGGCAACATTCGTAAGAAAGATTTGCGTACGCCGACACCATATAACACCTATACCATCAATGGTTTGCCACCAACACCGATTGCGATGGCTGGTGAAGCTTCCATTGAAGCGGCTTTGAATCCAGAAAGCAGCAACTATTTATATTTTGTAGCAAGTGGAAAGGGCGGACATGTATTCTCGAAATCCCTTGCTGAGCACAACCGTGCTGTTCGTGCCTATTTAAGAGAACTAAGAAAGAACAAATGATGAAAGCAAACTTTATTGTCGTTGAAGGCCTAGAAGGCGCGGGTAAAAGCACTGCGATTAAAACCGTTTTAGATACGCTAAAAGCGGCCGGTATTGAGGATATCGTAAATACCCGTGAGCCAGGAGGCACACCGCTAGCAGAAAAAATGCGCGCTCTGGTGAAAGAAGAGCACGAAGGCGAAGAACTTAAGGACATGACGGAGTTGCTTCTTCTGTACGCTGCACGTGTTCAGTTGGTTGAGAACGTGATCAAACCAGCTTTGGAAAACGGTCAGTGGGTGGTTGGTGACCGACACGATATGTCGTCGCAAGCTTATCAAGGTGGTGGCCGTCAGATTGACGCATCGTTAATGAAAAATCTCCGAGATACAACGCTTGGTGATTTTAAACCTGCTCTCACTCTCTATATGGATATTGACCCTCGTGTTGGGCTTGAGCGTGCACGTGGGCGTGGTGAGTTAGATCGTATAGAGAAGATGGATATTAGTTTCTTCGAGCGTACACGTGAGCGTTATTTGGAGATTGCTCATGCCGATCCTTCCATCGTTATCATTAACGCAGAACAGACGATTGAAGGCGTGTCGCGTGATATTCGGGACGCTCTAAACGAGTGGCTAGCTCGTCAATAAGTGAAACGTAAATTTAGGTGACTCATGTTAAATGATTATCCATGGCTACAGCCAATATGGGATAACCTCAAAGTAGGGTTAGAGTCGGACAGAATACCAGGTGCGCTTTTATTACAAAGCGAGCAGGGCTTGGGCATCGAAAAACTTATCGAGTTTTTTAGCCAAGCACTTCTTTGCCAAAATTACGCGAGTGAAGCATGCGGTTTTTGTCATAGCTGCCAGCTAAATCAATCTCAAAACCACCCTGATTTACACTGGATCAAGCCAGAGAAAGAAGGAAAGGCGATAACGGTGGACCAAATTCGCGCTTGTAACCGTCTTGCTCAGGAATCATCTCAGCTTAATGGTTACCGCCTATTTGTAATAGAACCGGCGGACTCTATGAACGAGTCGGCATCGAATGCGCTGTTAAAGACGCTAGAAGAGCCTGGGGCAAAGTGCTTGTTTTTGCTCGTTACCCACAATCAGGAGCGTCTGCTCCCAACGATTCGTAGCCGTTGCCAACACTGGGTTGTTGCGCCTCCGTCAGCGGAACAAGCGATGCAATGGATGCACGAACAAGGGGCGAAGCAAGTTCCTGCTTATGCCTTAAAACTGAATATGGGCTCTCCAATAAAAACATTGGATGCGTTAAATAATGGTGAGCTCGAAGCTTACTTGGCTTTTGAACGCAGTTTTATTAAGGCAATGTCTTCGCCTGTTTCAGACGTTTCTGAGTGTGCTTCTTTAATCGCTAAACACTCAGAGCAATCACTAGACTGGGCATGGTATTTACTGACAGATGCTCAGAAAGCGCAGTTTGGTGTATCAGAAGCTCAAATGCTTCCGGGCGCGACAAAGTTTCAACCGGACAACTATAACGGTTTGTACTCATCAGCGAAGGCGCTGATGAACCTGAAAGCTCAGGTGCAAGCCTTTCCTGGCCTGAACCTTGAGCTACTATCAATGAATTGGTTAATTGAATCACGAGAGGCATTATGTTCGTAGATTCTCATTGTCATTTAGACAAATTGAATTACGACGATCTCCACATCAATGTGGAAGACGTTATTAACAAAGCTAAACAAGCAAACGTAACTGAGCTACTTTCTGTTGGAGTAACGCTGGATTCTTTCCCGAAAATGATGGAAATGATCGAGCCTTATGACAATGTTTATGCTTCGTGCGGTGTGCATCCACTTGATGTTGAAAGCGACTTTTCGATGGACGTATTGCGCCACCATGCGTCGAATGCAAAAGTCGTCGCTATTGGCGAAACGGGTTTAGATTATCATTACAAGCCCGAAACGGCCGCGTTACAGAAAGAGCGCTTTGAGCAACACGTTGATCTTGCAGTGGAGCTCAACAAACCTTTAATTATCCATACCAGAAACGCACGTGCGGATACTCTTGATATTTTGCGTAAGGGTGGGGCAGAGAAATGTGGTGGTGTTATCCACTGTTTTACAGAAGATCTTCCATTTGCTGAAGCTGCACTGGAGCTAGGGTTTTATATTTCTATCTCGGGGATTGTTACTTTCCGTCAAGCTACAGAGTTAAAAGAAGTGGTGAAGACTCTACCTTTAGAGAAGCTTCTTATTGAGACAGATTCTCCTTACTTGGCTCCTGTCCCTCATCGTGGCAAAGAGAATCAACCCGCTTATGTTGTCGAAGTCGCTTCTTATATTGCGCAACTCAAATCGTGCTCTCTTTCTGAGGTGGCACAAAAAACCACCGAAAACTTCCGAAATCTTTTTTTGTGATGAAAAAATAATAAGAGCATAAAAAAGGAGCTTAGGCTCCTTTTTTGTTGATAAAAACAACAGATACGCTCACGAGTTTAATGTTTACTAAAAATGTTGATTTAATAACATTCAAAAATCACAAATGTAATTTTGTTACTAAAAATAACATTGAGGCGTATTTTATTTACGCCTTAAAATTAATTATATAAATAATTAATTCTTTATAAAACAGTAATATAAGTGCAATGCAAACCTTTTCATCGGCTGTTTTTGGGTGTGATCCAAGACTTGTTTTGAAACTAAATTTCGTAACTGTGTGGAAAGTTTGAGGGTCATCAATATATATTTAGAGCCGGAAAATATAATGCAGTTGTGGTTACATTTTCATTGGGTGCTAACCTTTAGGCTACGGGGGTGTGCCGTTAGTGCCCAAATAATACTTATAAATTTATCAGGAGCATAAACATGTTTAAGAACCTTTTTGCTAACCTGCAAAAAGTTGGTAAGGCTCTGATGCTTCCAGTATCAGTTTTACCAGTTGCAGGTATTTTATTAGGTGTGGGTGCTGCCCATCTAAGCTTTATTCCAGAGATCGTTTCTAATCTTATGGAACAAGCTGGTGGTTCAGTATTCGGCCAAATGGCACTTCTATTTGCAGTAGGTGTAGCTCTAGGCTTCACTAACAACGACGGTGTTGCAGGTCTTGCAGCTATCGTTGGTTACGGCATCATGACGGCAACGCTAGGTGTAATGGCGGGCGTTATGGGTGTTGAGAAAATCGATACAGGTGTACTAGGTGGTATCCTTGTCGGTGGTGTGGCTGCTTGGGCATTCAACCGTTTCTTCAAAATCCAACTTCCAGAGTACCTTGGCTTCTTCGCTGGTAAGCGCGCAGTGCCAATCATCACTGGTTTTGCTGCGATCATCCTAGGTGTTATCCTTTCTGTTATCTGGCCACCAATTGGCGGTGCAATTTCTGCATTCTCTGATTGGGCTGCACACCAAAACCCACAGCTAGCATTCGGTATCTACGGTGTTGTTGAGCGTTCTCTAATCCCATTCGGTCTACACCACGTATGGAACGTACCGTTCTTCTTCGAAGCAGGTTCTTGTGTTAACGCTGCCGGTGAAGCTCAAAATGGTGTACTAACTTGTTACCTAGTTGCTGATGAAGCATCTCGTGCTGCTGGTAATGGCTTCGGTCAGCTAGCGGGTGGTTACATGTTCAAGATGTTCGGTCTACCAGCTGCAGCAATCGCAATTGCTCATTGTGCTAAACCAGAAAACCGTGCAAAAGTAATGGGTATCATGGCGTCAGCTGCACTGACTTCATTCCTAACTGGTATTACTGAGCCAATCGAATTCTCATTCCTATTCGTTGCTCCACTACTATACGGTATCCACGCTCTACTAGCTGGTTCTGCATACATCGTTTCGAACACTCTAGGCTTTGTACACGGTACTTCTTTCTCTCACGGTCTGATCGACTTCCTAGTTCTATCTGGTAACGCTCAGAAGATGGTGCTAATGATTGCCGTTGGTCTAGTTTACGCAGTAATTTACTACGTAGTGTTCCGTGGTGTAATCACAGCGCTTGACCTAAAAACACCTGGCCGTGAAGATGAAACGGAAAGTGCAGCTGTAACTTCTGGCTCTGATATGGGCGGTGAACTGGTTGCAGCGTTTGGCGGTAAAGCTAACATTACTGGTCTAGATGCATGTATCACACGTCTACGTGTAGCAGTTGCAGATACAGCAGCTGTTGACCAAGACAAGCTAAAACAACTAGGCGCTGCTGGTGTTGTAGTTGTAGCTGGTGGTGTACAGGCTATCTTCGGTACTAAGTCTGATAACCTAAAAACTGAAATGGATGAGTGGATTCGTAACCACGGTTAATCGCAGTCATTCATAGTAATGCATAAAAGGAGGCTTCGGCCTCCTTTTTTAGTTCCTATTTTATTAACTGACAGTTCCTTTTTAGTGTGATCCTAAACTCATCTTTACTTTTGTCAGCTTTTTCATACATCGAGCTTACCCATCGTTGACATATTGATATGCCATTATGTTTGAATAGCGAATAATGTTTTTTTGAATAATTGATAACGTGTATGAAGAACAAATTCATTTTAGTTTTGGGACTAGTTTCTAGTACGGCAATGGCGGCAAGCGAGCCAACGGATCTATCAGTTGGTATGGCTGTCGATCAACAATTAAGTGTTGTTGTAGAGTTAGATAACAAATATCGTGGCATTATCGGAAACGATGGTATGGCGTTTGATTACATCGCTAAGCGTGGAACATTCGATCAAAACATGCCTGTGACTTGGTATGTCGGCGTTGGTGGCTGGTATGAATGGGATGACGAGTTTGGTGTGAGAGTACCACTTGGTGTGAACTGGGATTTATCACGCGGCTGGGACCTTTATGGTCAAATACACCCAGAGCTAGATCTTTACAAAGGTGCTGACTTGCAACTTGGCGGCGCCGTTGGCATCAAGTACAGTTTCTAGAATTGAACTAATGTATGTATAAAAAAACGCCGGTAACTACCGGCGTTTTTTATGTGGAACTTAACGTTCTATTGTTTATCCATGGCTCGCTTGATGCAAACGGCAGCGCCGCCCCAAGTGATACCTAAACCAATAACCATCATAATAATTGCGCTGATTGTCATTTTGCTGTCTCCTTGCGGTTCACTGCGTTGATCACTAGACCAAAGATAAAGAGTGCGGCGATAAGTGCCCAGCCTAAAGTTAGATCATAGCCACCGTAGCCTTCAGTAATTAGGGCGTATAGCTTGGTCGCTAAGATAATGGCGAGCATGATTGGTGTAACGAAGCGTAAGCAGATCTCGAACCATTGACCAACAGAGAAATCAGAGCGCTCGTTAACGTAATTACGTACTTCTGGCACGCGCTTCAATAGCCACGCCATCAAGACAATCTCAATCAGACCACCAACCATGATGCCAACGTTGTTTGCAAAGTGGTCTACTAGATCGAGTAGCAGCAGACCGCCATTGGTAGCAAACGCCATAGAGACAACGAAGCCAATACCAATCACAACATTTGCAGCTTTTTTACGGCTCCACTTCAGCTTGTCGATAATGGCTGAAGTTACGGCTTCCATAATTGAAATATGCGAACTTAGACCAGCAACCACCAGTGCAAAAAAGAACAGTGGACCAAGAATATATGGGGCAGGTAGTAGGTTAATTGCCGCAGGTAAAGTAACAAAAGCCAAGCCAACGCCTGCAGATACCACCTCTGTTAACGGCTTACCTTGCTCTTGAGCCATGTAACCCAATACTGAGAAGATCATGATGCCGGCTAGGATCGAGAAGCCACAGTTGATCAACACGGTCATAAACGCGTTATTCGTTATGTCCGACTTTTCTGGTAGGTAGCTAGAGTAAGCTAGCATGATGGCGAAGCCGATACTTAACGTAAAGAAAATCTGACCATATGCCGCTGCCCATACTTTCACATCCCAAATTTTGCTGAAATCGGGTTCGAACATGTAGTTCACGCCATCTAGAGCTCCTGGCAAGAAAATCATACGTCCGATTAAGAAAATCACCATCAAGAATAGGATTGGCATCATAATTTTAGATGCTCGTTCAATTCCTGATTTCACGCCTTTGGCAATGGCGGTGTAAGTAATTGCCCAAGCAATTACCATGGATAAAGCAATCTTCCATTGAATACTGCCTAAGTCTGTTGGTGAGTTGTCACCTAGCTTTAGGTATTCACTAAAGAAAAATGCGTTGGTATCGGTTCCCCAACCTTGAGTGAACGACAACCCAAAGTAAGAAATCGACCAACCGATAACAGCCACATAGTAAACGGCAATAACTGCAGCCACACCAACTTGGAACCAGCCAAGCCATTCAAATTTAGAATGAATTTTCGCAAGTGTTTTTGGTGCCGAGCCTCGGTATTTTTGTCCCATACTGAACTCAAGGATCATAAAAGGAATACCGGCAGTGATCATGGCAAAAATGTAAGGAATAAAAAATGCGCCGCCACCGTTTTCATAGGCCATGTATGGGAAACGCCAAATGTTTCCCAAACCGATAGCAGACCCAACTGCTGCTAAGATGAATCCCGCCCGGGATCCCCATTGTTCTCGCTTCATATTTGACTCCTATAAGACTCCCTGAGGAATGAAGCTCTCTACGTAACACAGTAATAATTGCGCAAACAGTTGGAAGAAAGGACCGCTGTTATCCATCAGCTTTTCTATCCTTAATTCTAACTTATTATAATTTTATAGAGCTATATTCTGTCTACTGTAAGAGAAAGTAGATTATTAATCTTAAAATTTTGATGTGTGTTTGATAAAACTGAAATATTTATCTGTTTTCACTGATCAGACTAACTTCTAATAATACTTAGCGCAATAGAATCTAAATGTTAATTCAGATGCGTTGTCTGGTTTTAATCTTGTTAAATTTGAGTTTGATTGTGGTTTTGTGTGGGTGGGTGGTTGTTTGTCTGGAATAAATGACTGGGATCTAATAATTGCTTTGGTGTTTAAGACTATTTTGATTAATTAGGGCGTACGGCTATCTTTTGTGCACCTATCTAGATGATGCTTCGTTACTTTGCCAAACAATGGTGTTTAGACGATATCCTTTATCGGCTCTGTGCAGGACTCGTTCAGCGCTCTTTGTGACGAGTCCTACAAAGGAACATGCATAAAAATTAGAAGCGGAAACTAAAACCGACATTTGATTGGAATTGGTTCATCCAATCAGTATCGAACTTAATGATACAGTTTGAGCCGTCATTAGGTAGAGTACAGGCGCCAGATGTATCGTTATCAACGACCGTTCCTAACCATCTCAGTTGGGCTGTTAACGCAAAGTTCTTTGAAAATTCATATTCCAGCCCTGCAAAAGCGCTAGCCGAAAATCCGTATTTTTTGTCTACCCAATCCACATCGGCGTAAGAAGCGCCCAAACCTACACCGATATAGGTTTGCCAATTTTCTGCGACAGGATAGTACATGCTGCTTTGGAAGTGCAGATAATGGATATCTGCCGAGTTGGACAGCTTTTCAAGTTCCGTCGATTGATTGGAGTAAAACAATCCGATCCTTCCTTTTTCTAAGGGAGTCTCGACTGAAAGAGCGTAATTCACTGCGGGGTCGAGATCGTATTTATTACCACTTTCATCCTCTACTTGGCCGCCTCCTGTATAGCCTATGTATGGCGTAACGATGATATTCGCTTGTGCATTGATAGCAGTACTCATCATCATGATTCCTACTAGCCAGCTGAGTTTTTGGTTCATGCCCTATCTCCTTATTATGACTAAGCTAATTGTGATGGGTTAGTCAAAATTGCGCGACTAAATTAAGCAAATCTTGAACATATTTCACACCGGTGTTATTAATTTGTTACATATTAAGGAGGTGTTTATGGAACACGATCTAAAATCCGCATTAATCATTGTGGTGACTGTTTTTGCAGTGCTTTTGTCATTTGGCATCATTGCTATTACAACAGCTTAAGATAACCACTTTTACCAAACGTTTTAACAAAACGGCGTGAGCCTATGATACGTAACAGCGGTATAATCACAGAAAGCCATGCAGAGCTTGATGTAAAAGTTTATGAGCACTTTAGGCATGGTAAAACTGCTTTAGTCACGCAAGGTGGAGGGCAGAGAGGGATTTTTACCGCTGGCGTTTTAGACGCCTTTTTACTTTCCAACTTCGATCCTTTCGATGAATTTTATGGCACCTCTGCAGGAGCACTTAACTTATGTTCTTACTTGTGTCGTCAACATGGCATGGGCAAAGCTTTTATTACCGAGCTGACAACGTCTCCTGAATTTTTTAATCTGTTTCGCTATATCCGAAAGCAGCAGTACTTAGGTTTAGAGTGGGCATTAGAACGGATTCAAGATTTCCCATACAAGCTTGACCTTGATTTAGGTCGCAGTGCATTGGGAAAACGAGGGGCGTTTGCTGCGGTAACGAATATAGAGACGCTATCAGATCAATATCTACCAATCTTGGATGACTCGTGGTTTAACACTATGCTAGCGACATGTGCGATTCCCAAGTTATATCACGGACCTGTCGACGTAAATGGCAATAAGTTTGTTGATGGCGGCGTGTCTGCCTCTATCCCTGTTCAAGAAGCGTGGCGTCAGAATGCTCGCAACATTATTGTCATTCGCACAGAGCCGTTTTCAGAGATTGAAGCGAGAGCCCAAAGTGAAGTGGGGGATGTGCCTGTCGAATGGTATCGAGAGTCTATCAACTCAGTACAGCAATCATGGCAGCAAAAAGTGAATCAGTGGAAGCTGGATTGGGCGTCGTTCTTCCAACAAAAAATTAATGCAGCACATCAATCGAAGCTTGCAGGGAAAATGCTGTTAAATGGAGGCCGTTGGTTGTTCGGTGCCGATAACTTGTATCGTTTAAGTCATCTGATTGGTGAGAATTTTGATTCAGGTTTAGCCGACATGCTGATGATTCATTATCAAACATTTGAGCTCACTCAGGCCTTTATATCTGCTCCACCTGACGACACTTTTATTTTACAAGTTGCGCCTAAAGAGGGACTTCGTTCTTCTTCTTTGTTAAGTGACCAAGAGTCACTAGAGCATGACTATCAACTTGGGCTTCAAGCTGGGTTTAACCTAGTTCAACTCTATGACCAGCTGGATGTTGAAATTGATGGTAGAGAGAGTGCATAAACCTTCTTACGTTCACGATGTGCGCAATATACAAAGCATATAAATAAGGCTCCATTTTCGGAGCCTTATTTGCGGGTTCTTGTGGTTAACTCCGGTTAGGTATAACGACTACGCTTGTAGAATGCGCATGCAGTTGGTTGAGCCAACAACATCCATTACATCGCCTTGAGTAATAATGACTAAATCATCTTTGTGCAAGAACCCTTGCTCTTTAAGGCTAGTAATCGCTGCTTGAGCCGTTGGTAAACCCGCATCACTTTTTGACTCGAAATATACAGGTGTCACGCCTCGGTATAATGCTGCTCGATTTAGTGTCGATTCATTCCGTGATAAGGCAAATATTGGCAAGCCAGAGCTTAAGCGAGACATCATCAACGCAGTCCTGCCGGACTCAGTTAACGAGATCATCGCTTTAATTCCTTCCATGTGATTCGCAGAGTACATGGTTGCCATTGCGATGGTTTCTTCAGCGGTTTCGAAGGTTCTATCTAAGCGATAAGTAGATAGACTTGCCTCCGACATTTTTTCTGCCCCCACACATACTTCGGCCATGGATTTGACCGTTTCTACAGGATATTTACCTGCAGCGGTCTCTCCAGACAGCATCACCGCGTCAGTGCCGTCTAGAACCGCATTGGCCACATCCATCACTTCAGCACGCGTTGGCATTGGGCTAGTAATCATGGACTCCATCATTTGTGTCGCGGTAATCACGATACGGTTTAAACTGCGTGCGCGGCGAATCAGTTTTTTCTGGACACCTATGAGCTCAGGGTCACCGATTTCTACACCAAGGTCACCACGTGCAACCATCACCACATCGGATGCGAGAATAATGTCGTCAATAGACTCATTGGTCGCGACGGTTTCTGCTCGTTCGACTTTAGCCACTAACATGGCTTCAAGGCCTGCATCTCTGGCTAAGCGTCGAGCGTAATGCATGTCTTCGCCGTTACGCGGGAATGAAATAGCAAGGTAGTCTACTTGAATTGCTGCGGCGGTAAGAATGTCGGCTTTATCTTTCTCTGTGAGCGCATCGGCTGACAATCCGCCGCCTTTTTTGTTGATCCCTTTATTGTTGGACAATGGACCACCGACAATCACACGGGTATGAACTTTATTACCCTCTACTTTGGTAACTTGCAGCTGAACGCGTCCATCATCGAGTAATAAAATGTCATTTGGTGAAACATCTTGCGGTAGTTCTTTATAATCTAACCCTACAGATTCTTGATTGCCTTCACCTTTTGGTAAATCACTATCTAATGTGAATTTATCGCCCACATTCAAAATGACTTGGCCGTCTTTAAACGTTGATACACGGATTTTAGGGCCTTGTAAGTCACCAAGAATTGCAACCTGACGCCCAAGTCTTGCTGCAATGGTACGGACTTTGTTCGCTCGTTGAATGTGGTCTTCACTGGTTCCATGTGAAAAATTCATACGGACAACGTTTGCACCGGCTTTGATGATCTCCTCAAGTATATTGTCCTTATCCGTTGAAGGACCCAGCGTAGTGACAATTTTTGTTCGTCTTAGTTTGGAAGTCATAGATTCTCCGATGAATGTGTGTGTACAGGTAACTTGAACTCTATCCTTACTTTACGCAATCGCTCTCAAGGTTAGCCTCGTTGCTGAGCCCACACCTTAAAGCTACTTGAATATAAGTATATGCACAGAATGTTTACATTAAGAGTAACCCCGGTAAAACAGACAGATATTCGACAGGCAATGGCCTTATTGATAAAAATGCGCTGCTTTAAAGGCACTACTTCATAATTTAGTGAATAAAAATAAGTTATTTTTCAAACAATTTAACAGGAGTAGATTCTTCGTTATTTGATTGAATACACAAACAAACAGGTTTATACGTGATGCTTGTCACGGGGATTTATTAATTCACTTCACAATTAGTTCGCAAAGTAAAAAAATTGTCCCGTTATAGAATTTCGGAGTGCAAGATGTACATGGCTCAACCGGGCCATATTGATCATATCAAACAGGTCAATGCTGGTCGTGTATATAAACTAATTGACCTAAAAGGTCCTATTTCTCGAATTGATTTGTCCAAGCAGAGTGAGCTTGCTCCTGCTAGTATCACCAAAATCACTCGGGAATTAATTGAAGCGCACTTGATTCATGAAACGACAGTACAAGAAGCGACGAGTCGTGGTCGACCTGCTGTCGGTTTGCAGGTCAATAATGAAGGCTGGCAATTTTTGTCAATGCGTTTGGGGCGGGGTTATTTAACCATTGCTTTGCATGAGTTAGGCGGTGATGTACTGATCGATACTAAAATCGAGATACACGAGCTTGATCAAGACGATGTGCTTGAGCGCCTGCTTTACGAAATTGATGAATTCTTTCAGACTTACGCGGATCAACTTGATCGTGTTACCAGTATTGCCCTTACGCTGCCTGGCCTCGTGAACTCAGAGCAAGGTGTCGTTTTGCAGATGCCTCATTACAATGTCGAAAATCTTGCTCTTGGACCAGAGATATACAAAGCAACAGGCTTGCCAGTTTTCATTGCCAATGACACGCGAGCTTGGGCATTAGCAGAAAAGCTTTTCGGTCATTCTCAAGATAATGACAACTCCGTTCTTATCTCTATCCACCACGGCTTAGGTGCAGGCATCATTCTGGATGGGCGCGTTTTGCAAGGCCGTCACGGTAACATTGGTGAACTCGGGCATATTCAAATTGACCCAAATGGAAAACGTTGTCATTGCGGCAATATTGGCTGTTTGGAAACCGTTGCCAGTTCTCAGGCAATTCGTGAAGAAGTCGTAAGACGAATCGCTGATGGCGAAGACTCTATTCTTGCTAAACAAGAGGAAATGAGTATTGAGAGCATTTGTGAAGCCGCTGCAAACGGTGATCCTTTGGCCGTCGATGTGATTGAAAAACTTGGACGCTACTTAGGCTCTGCAATTGCTATTGTGATCAACTTATTTAACCCTGAGAAAATCTTGATCGGTGGTGTGATTAACCAAGCAAAAGATGTGCTTTATCCTGCGGTTCGTCGTTGTATCGAAGAGCAGAGTTTACCTGTTTATCACCAAGATCTTGAGCTGGTGGAGTCTCGTTTCTATAAGCAAGCCACAATGCCTGGTGCCGCGTTGATTAAGCAAGCGTTGTACGATGGGCAACTATTGATGAAGGTTGTGGAAGGTTAAGTACTTTTTAACATGATGATGTGCCTGGCTGTTGAGACTGCATTTGTAGGTGATTTAGGGTGAGACTTAACGGCTCACCCTTTTTGATCGCCTATTACTAGAAAGGGAATTTGAGTTATGTTGCATTGCTATATCTGCGCCATTCATGTAATTTCCTAAAAAGCTCAAGTAAATAAACAAAATGGCTTTCAATGTGCTGCGTGACTTTGCGTCTGATGCAAAGAGAAGTAATACGCTAAAACTGTTGTACTTTAAAGCTGTGCTCGAAAAGCCAAATATTTTAAGGTTATTTGGTTATATAACCTTGCTGTGTCTGTACTGATTTCGAGTAAAATAAGAATTATCCATAATTTAGGTAGTAGTATGTCCGGAGTGTTAAATACGGTTGACCAGCGTACAAACTTGGTTGGTGAAAATCGACTAGAGCTTCTGCTGTTCACTTTAAATAGTCGCCAATTATTTGCGATTAATGTGTTCAAAGTGAAAGAGGTCATCAAGCTTCCACCGTTAACCAAGCTCCCTGGCTCGCACTACAATATTCGTGGGGTTGCTTCTCTACGAGGTGAAGCGGTACCAGTGATTGATTTACGAGGCGCAATTGGTTTTCCTGCTTTGCGTGGCGAAGCGGAAGAAGAAAATTTGATCGTGACAGAGTACAACCGCACGGTGCAGGGCTTCTTAGTCGGTCCGGTTAAAAACATTATTAATACGGCATGGACTGAAATTCAGCCGCCTCCTTCCACGTCTGGTCGCTCGAATTACCTCACGGCTATCACGCAAATCAAAGAGGGGGATGCCTCTCAAATTGTCGAAATTATTGACGTTGAAAAAGTTTTAGCAGAGATTGTACATTACGACGTGACTATCTCGGAGGACATTCTCGATCAAGAATTGGCCCAAGCAATGGTCGGGCGTAATGTTCTGATTGTAGATGATTCCTCTACAGCTCGTAATCAAGTTCGCGATACGCTTTCTCAATTGGGTATGAATATCATCGAGTGTCGTGACGGGCTAGAAGCGTTAACGGTTTTAAAACGTTGGTGTGATGAAGGTAAAGATGTAGAAAAAGAGCTGTTGATGATGATTACGGATGCTGAAATGCCTGAAATGGACGGTTATAAACTGACCCATGAAGTGCGCCAAGATCCACGTATGTCTAAGTTGTTTATCACATTGAACACTTCTCTGAGCGGTAGTTTTAATGAAGCCATGGTACAAAAAGTAGGCTGTGATCGCTTTATATCTAAATTCCAACCGGATCTGCTGGTTGAAGTTGCTCAAGACCGATTACGCCAGATGCTTTCTAAAAGTGCATGATTAGATCTAGTGAAATCAGAGGGAGCGCGCCTCTCTCTGATTTTTAACATCTCTCTCCTTAATTCCTCTGTACTAATGGAAATCCCGAGATTTACTTTGTAGATTGTTCAAGTAGTGCGTGCAATCAATCAACTTACCAGCAATGACGTGCGTGACTTCTCCCTCTCTTTCAAGAATGCCTTTCACCATTAATACTTTAGCGCCTAAATACGCTTGCTTTTGGGCTCGTGCTGTCGCTTGCCAAACGACCACATTAATGTTGCCCGTGTCATCTTCTAACGTAAAAAATGTCACGCCAGCGGCGGTGCCTGGAGATTGTCTTCCTGTTACCACACCTACCACTGTGACCAGTGACTTATGCGGTTTCTCTGTCAGGTGCCTCATGCGGGTAAAGTGAGGGAGTTTGCCCGTTTCTTCTAATAATTTAATTGGATGGCGGCTAAGAGATAGTCCCGTGCTTGCGTAATCCTCAATTAAATTTTCATATTCAGAGGGTTGAGTCTGGTAGCTAACATTGGGTTCTTCGACCTTGTGAAACAATGGTAGGTCAGATAAGGAATCCATTGCTGCCCAGCGAGCGTTATAACGATTTCCCGATAAGGCCTGAAATGCATTGGCTGAAGCCAATAATTCAATGTCACTTCGGCTTCTTAATATCTGCTTTACTTCTTGAATCGATCGGTAACCATTAAGTGGTTTGCGCTCAATAAGCCTTTGTGCGCTTTCTGCGTTAAAGCCTTTCATCAAGCGAAAACCAAGTTGCACGCCGAGCCTGCCATTCGGACGTGAGACGAGATGATGTTGATATTTTGAATGATTGACGCACACCGGCAATACTTCGACGCCATGTCGGCGAGCATCTTGTACTAATTGCGATGGGCTATAAAATCCCATTGGTTGGCTGTTCAATAATGCAGTGTAAAATTCGGCTGGGTAATAATATTTTAACCATGCAGAACAATATGCCAGCACTGCGAAAGACGCTGAATGACTTTCAGGGAAGCCGTACTCACCAAAGCCGCAAATCTGATCGAAAATGCGCTCAGCAAACGCTAAGTCATAACCTCTCTCTTGCATACCATTGATCAGTTTTGGTCTGAATTTAGCGAGATCGCCATTCTTTTTCCATGATGCCATCGCTCGACGGAGTTGATCGGCCTCGCCGCCGCTAAACCCTGCGGCTACCATGGCTAGCTTGATGACTTGCTCTTGGAAAATAGGGACGCCCATAGTCCGCTCCAGAACGCTTTTTACTTCTTCCGATGGATAACTGACAGGCTCTTTGTGATCTCGTCGTTTTAAAAAAGGATGCACCATATCACCCTGAATAGGGCCTGGACGAACAATTGCAATTTGAATCACTAAGTCGTAATAACAAGCAGGCTTTAGGCGAGGAAGCATGCTCATTTGTGCACGAGATTCAATTTGGAATACGCCTATCGTGTCAGCTTTTTGGATCATGCGGTACACGTGTGGATCATCTTGTCGGCGAGTGATCTCGGAAATCGAGAGGGATCGCTGGTGATGTTTCTCGACCAGTTGAAAGCACTTTTTGATGGCGTTTAACATGCCGAGTGCGAGCACATCGACTTTTAGTAGCTTCAAGCTTTCTAAATCGTCTTTATCCCATTGAATGATAGTGCGATCTTCCATCGAGGCATTTTCAACAGGTACCAACTCATATAAAGGGCCAGATGAAATTACAAAGCCACCTACGTGCTGAGATAAATGGCGTGGGAAGCCAATGATCTCGTTGACCAATTGGATGAACTGCTGCCCTTTGAGAGATTCTGGTTGTAAGCCCAGTTCAATAATTTGAGCTTGCCAGCCTTGGCGGCGATCTCGGCGATTAACGTTCTTAATGAAAAAATCCAATTGGGTCTCTTCAATCCCTAGTGCTTTACCGACTTCACGCACGGCACTTTTAAAGCGATAGCTGATCACTGTTGCAGCAAGTGCTGCACGCTCACGGCCATATTTTTTGTAAATATACTGGATAACTTCTTCACGGCGCTCGTGTTCAAAGTCCACATCAATATCCGGCGGTTCCTTACGTTCTTTACTGATAAATCGTTCGAATAAGACAGCGATTTGTCGAGGATCGACGGCGGTAATTTCCAGGCAATAACACACCACAGAGTTTGCAGCGGAACCTCGCCCTTGGTAAAGAATGCCTTGCTGTTTCGCGAACATTACGATGTCGTGAATAGTAAGGAAGTAGTAGTGGTATTTCAGCTCTTGAATAAGCGCCAGTTCATTCTCGATGGTTTGATTGACTTCTGCTGGCACGCCTTCAGGAAAACGCAGCTTTTTACCGCGTTCGACCAACATACGTAAGTAAGAGTCGGGTGTGTAACCATCTGGGATAAGCTCGGTAGGATATTCGTATTTTAAATCGGAGAGCTTAAACTCGCATAAATCGGCGATGTAAGTGCTTTCTTCCAGCCATTCTGGTTTGTAAATCCGAATCAACTTTTTAAAAGGACGAAGCGCTCGCTCAGTATTCGAAATACGATCAAAACCGAGTTTATCGACGCTACACCCATGCTTTATAGCAGTAAGTACATGCTGTAATGGCAAGCGTTCAACATCATGCATGAGAACGCCTCCGCAGGCAGTTATCGGTAATTGAAATTCATGTGCTAACTGCTCGCAGTGCGCAATG
The DNA here is from genome assembly GCF_021728075.1 of Vibrio sp. D54. NCBI lineage: Bacteria > Pseudomonadati > Pseudomonadota > Gammaproteobacteria > Vibrionales > Vibrionaceae > Vibrio > Vibrio sp. D54. The sequence goes on from NZ_JAKKCS010000007.1 coordinate 68,499, forward strand.
TATTCAGTATCGTTGTTACTCAAATGGCGCTGAATCGCTACCCACAAACGATTAGCGTGGTGTTGATTGAGCCAGCGCCCCCAATAGTGATCACTCTCTTGATGTGTGGGCAGCCACAATACCAAACAATGTCGAACCGACATCAAATCCCATTCGAACAGTTGATAGTTGCCTTTTTCACTGCGTCTCCTTGCGTTTGTGATGATACGACACAACTCGGCATAAGCCTTGCGACAAGGGCAAAGCAGTACGATTTGGCATTCATCATTTAACCAAAACATACTTCCAACGATTTGTTTGATATCGAGTTTATGTTGTTCGATGGTTGCATGGGCTTTGACAACGCCCGCGACTGAACATTCATCCGTTATAGCTAGAGCTTGATAGCGATAGAAAGCAGCTTGGAGTACCAGATCTTCTGCATGAGAAGCCCCAGTCAAAAAAGAGAAGTTAGACTGACAAAATAGTTCCGCGTAACTCATAATGATCCAACAAAAATAACTGTCGATTTAACAAAAATAGCCATGAAGAAACCAGTGCTTGTGCTGATCGCGAAATATCCATAACCAGCGGCCTTGCTTGGTGTGTGCAATGTAGTAATCACGCATGATCTCATCACCATCCCACCACCCAGAAACTATTCGCTCAGGTCCGTGGACCAAAGAAACTTGTTCTTGCAATACAATGGGAGTGGGTAATTGCATTGCGGGGCGTAGTATGGAGGGTATGGCGTGCCCCTTTTTATCTGGAGCATCAGCAGGGCGATACTGACTGGCCTTTTCTGGTCTAGGATCGCAAGCAATATTGGGTTTTAAAACGGCACTTTTCCCCAATTTAGCTTGCAGTAAAGAGAGCAGCTCTAAAGCATTCATGTTTCCTTTCTGCCCAGCAAAGAGATCGCGTGATGCACTAAGAGGCTCACCTTGACGGATGACTTTTAACGTTAGCCCTGTGACTGGGCCATTAAGCGAGAGTGATTCTAAGCTTAAACTCGCTAACTGTTGCCAACGCTGACATAGGTAATCACCTTGCGCAGAAGTGAGTTGAAGGTGTTGCTCTTGTTTCTCACGCTGGTGGAGTGTTAAACACAGTTCAAAAGCGACCTTATCTCTTAATTTAAGAAAGGTTTCGAGTTGACGAAGTAATTTGGCCAACGGTTTTTCAATCCACTGAACGTTTTCGATCTCAAACAACAGCTCTAAATAAACTTGGAAGGATTCGGTAGGGTGATAAAGGTCGACAGGGTGTTTAAACTGCCCAGTCAGTCGACCAACGTAGTTCACCAAATCGATATCAAAGCGTCGTGCGATGTCTTGCAATGGCAGTTCAAGCAGGTTTTGCAATGTGGTGACGCCTACACGTTGTAACTTCTCTACTGTAGCGCTTGATAAATCTGCCAGTGTTAACGGTAATGGTGATAGGACTTTTTGTATGGCAGATTTGTCTTCACTGATGACGTTCGCTCCTGATATTGCCATCAATTTGGCAGCAAAAGGCGAAAAACCACATCCGAATTGAAAACTCAGTTTCAGCTCCGATAAGTGAGCTCTGACTTTATTCCAATAGTTTTCAAGCCCTTCATACAGAGCGAGCATTGGAGTAGCACGCAGTAAAATACCTTGGTTTGGCATCAACACAACGTCAGATGTGATCAAATACAACCACTGGGCTACCTCTTGTAATTTATTTAATTCGGTTTGTGGATGATAAGGATGCACTTGTAAATCTCGACACAAGGACGCAGCACTGCCTAAGCCCATACCAGGCTTAATGCCTTGTTGTTCGGCAATCTCGTTGTATTGAAGAATCTGGCAACGTTGGCTTTCGACAATCACCACGGGTTGTTCTTGGTTATCACCAAAGAGTGCGTCTAGCTGCAGGCGAGGGAAGTGCAAGTAAATCCACAGAGACATATCACTAACCTTGGTTCGCCAGTGGGAAATTGACCACAGTCGAGTGCACAGTTTCAGATGATGGTTTCACCAGTTGCGGGTAATGGTGTTGGAATCCGATACTAACGCTACCTCTATTCCAGCCTCCTTTCCTTTTCAGCACTTCAACATGAATCCCTTGCTCGTCGCCTTTCAGTTTTAAACTGAGTGACACAGGCAAAGACAAGCGGTTGATAGTATCTGTTTTAAGCATAAAGAGAGGGCAAGTACCTTGTTCACTCGCTACCTGTAAGCGTTTCACTTGATGTATTTCAAGCTCTTCTTGCCATAACAAAACATTACTGCATACCCCACTTTTCAGACATTGCTCTGCAGCCCAAAGAGCGTCTTTGGGGTGAGTTGGAGTAACGACCCACACTTGGTTTATATCCAACCCGATGTAGTGTAAAAACAGAGAATTCACTAGCGCAGGTGGTTGAATAAATGCGGTCATACCATTGGTCTGAGTGGCTTTTAAATAGGGAGCGAGCAAACGCAATTCACCAATACTACCAATAGATTCCATCTCCACTACGCCATGAGGTGGAAAGCCTCCGCCGAGCAAATCATCTAATTCAGAAAAACCGGAACTAGTCTGCAACTGCTGAGGATCTGCTTTCGTTAAATTTGCTTGCCAAACAAGGTGTTGGCTTTTTAAGTTCTGAATAATATCTTGCATAATAAATACCTGTATATATGTACAGTATATTTCTGTGGGAGAAAGTCGCAAGATTTTTATGAAGAGAGAAATGAAAAAAGGCAGCGTTTGCTGCCTTTTCAATCGATTATGTGAGGTAACCTGAATGAGTTATTTACGCTTCGGTTGAGCGTCGATGCACTGACCGTTCACATCGGTAACCGCAGGATCCATTAAGTGCAAATATAGCGGCATGATATCCAGTGGCGTTTTGAGAGTATTCGCATCTTCACCCGGATATGCTTTTTCACGCATGCGAGTACGAGTGGCACCAGGGTTAATTGCGTTAACGCGGATCGGTGTATCACTCAGCTCGTCAGCTAAAACTTGCATCATGCCTTCTACGGCAAATTTAGAGATAGCGTATGGCCCCCAGAATGCGCGGCCAGAGTGGCCGACGGTTGAAGAGGTAAAGATAATACGCCCAGCTTCTGATTTACGCATCACAGGCAGTAGTGCTTGAGTCATTAGCACTTCGGCTTTCACGTTGATCTGCATGATATCGTCGAAGTCTTCCTCTTTGATTTGATCAAATGGACACAGCGAACTCAAGACACCTGCGTTGTGTAATAGACCATCCAAGCGACCAAACTGTCCTTCGATTGTCTCTGCCATATCAATGTAATTCTGCTGAGTTGCTCCCTTGAGATCCAATGGAATGATAGCTGCTTGTGGATAGCCAGAAGCTTCAATCTCATCATAGATAGATTCAAGGTTTTGCACATTTCTACCCAAGAGAATAACAGTTGCACCGTGCTCGGCATAAGAAAGCGCGGCTTGACGGCCGATGCCATTACCAGCGCCAGTAACAAGAATGACTTTACCTTTTAGAGCATCAGCTGAAACGGAGTAGTTCACGGCGATAAATCCTTATTATTGTAAGAGGGTCCATGATAGTTAATTGACGCTAAAAAACGCCTGTTTCTCAATGGAAAATCTTGGTAATCGTGACAAGATGGTTACAATACACCAATTCATGTGTTATACCAATTCCAGAACTTTCGTTAGGTATGCTATCAATCAGAACAAGTGGTTACAAACCGCGCTGCCTTCTCGCTGATGTTTCTGCGTAACATACTAACGTCATCTGAAATGAGATAAAGGAGCTCTCGTTGGAATTTTTATTAGATTATGGTCTGTTTCTGGCCAAAATTATCACGGTGGTTGCTGCGATAATTGTTCTGCTCATTATTGCAAAATCGGCTGGTGGCAAATCGGGTGCGGCGAAAGGGGAGTTAGAGATTACCAACCTTTCAGAGCAACACAAACAATCTGTTGAGCAGTTAGAGCATCATTTGCATGACGATGCTTTCATCAAGGCTCGAGATAAAGCCGTCAAGAAAGAAGAAAAAGAGAAGAACAAATCTCGCGAGAAAGAAATCAAACAAGCGAGCAAAGACGGTTCATTAGATAGCAAGCGTGAACCACACCTATTTGTTCTTGATTTCAACGGTAGCATAGACGCAAAAGAAGTCGCGTCTCTACGTGAAGAAATCACCGCTATTTTGGCTGTCGCACGTGAAGGTGATGAAGTGTTACTTCGCTTAGAGTCTGGCGGTGGTATGGTTCATGGTTACGGCCTTGCCTCTTCTCAACTGGACCGAATCAAAGCTGCGGGTCTTCCTCTGACCATCTCTGTTGACAAAGTTGCGGCAAGTGGCGGTTACATGATGGCATGTGTAGCAGATAAGATTGTTTCTGCACCATTTGCAATTGTGGGGTCTATTGGCGTTATCGCACAAATTCCTAACTTCAACAAACTGTTGAAGAAACATGACATTGAGTACGAACAACTAACAGCGGGTGAATATAAACGCACGCTAACGATGTTCGGTGAGAATACCGATAAAGCGCGCGATAAGTTTAAGCAAGAACTTGAAGAAACACATGTCTTGTTTAAAGACTTCATCCGTGAGCGTCGTCCTAGTTTGGACCTAGACAAAGTAGCCACTGGTGAGCACTGGTTCGGTACACAAGCGAAAGAGCTTGGTTTGGTGGATGACATTAGTACATCTGATGATATCGTTGTTGCAGCATGCAAAGATAAAACTGTACTTTCTGTGCATTATGTACAAAAGAAAAAACTGGCCGACAAGCTAGCAGGTGTGGCGGGTAAAGTCGCTGATAGTGTGATTTTAAAGTTAGCTGAGCGTGGTCAAAAGCCGATTGTTTAATCGAGCTTAAGTTCATGACATTTAAAACGGCGAGGGCGGAAGCTCTCGCCGTTTTTGTTGAACTTTATGTTTATTGATGAATCCAATTACGCATTAGGTGTAATGCTTTACACGACATTTTTCCTCGCTCCAAAGACTGATTACCCGTATAATGTGCGCCTCGAAAACCGAGCAAATTGCTGAAAAGAAACTATTGGTGGAGAAGAACATGTCCTCTCAAACTCCGGTTGTAACCGTAGATGGACCTAGTGGTGCAGGTAAAGGCACTTTATGTATGTTGCTGGCGAAAAAGTTGGGTTTCCAACTCTTAGATTCTGGCGCAATTTATCGTGTACTTGCACTCGCTGCGATTCACCACGGTGTCGACACCGAGTCAGAAGATGCTCTTGTCCCACTAGCAACCCACCTAGACGTTCAATTTATCGCGGAAGGTGACTTAGTTAAGGTCATTCTAGAAGGCGAAGACGTGTCAGGGGAGCTTCGTAAAGAAGAAACGGGTATGGCAGCATCTAAAGTTGCGGCTTTGCCACGTGTTCGTGAAGCATTACTACGTCGTCAGCGTGCATTTGAGACCGCTCCGGGTCTGGTTGCTGATGGTCGTGATATGGGCACAATTGTATTCCCGAGTGCGCAAGCAAAAATCTTCCTTGATGCGAGTGCTGAAGAGCGTGCAAATCGACGCCTTAAACAGTTGCAAGAGAAAGGGTTAGATGTTAGATTTGCTGACCTTTTAAGCGAGATCCAAGAGCGTGACGACCGAGATCGTAACCGCCCAGTGGCGCCATTACGCCCTGCTGAGGATGCGCTTGTGCTAGATTCTACGTCGATGACTATCGACGAAGTAGTAGAAAAGGCACTACAATATATCGAATCGAAGCTAGCTGAGTAATAATACTCGACTAGGCTAAGAGCGTTGGTCGCAAGGATGATGACTGGCGAATTTAATAACCCCATGCGGTAGGATACCCGTGGAAGTTTAATTTATTGAAGATTAATTAAATGACTGAATCTTTTGCTCAACTCTTTGAAGAGTTTCTAAACGAAACAGAATTCCAACAAGGCAGCATCGTTAAAGGTACTGTAGTAGCTATCGAGAACGGTTTCGTTCTTGTTGACGCTGGTCTTAAGTCTGAATCTGCTATTCCTGCTGAACAGTTCAAGAACGCTGCTGGCGAACTTGAAGTTGAAGTTGGCGCTGAAGTAGACGTAGCTCTAGACGCTGTTGAAGATGGTTTCGGTGAAACTCAACTTTCTCGTGAGAAAGCTAAGCGTCACGAAGCTTGGATCGTACTTGAGAAAGCTTACGAAGAAGCTGAAACTGTTGTTGGTATCATCAACGGTAAAGTTAAAGGCGGTTTCACTGTTGAACTAAACGGTATCCGTGCTTTCCTTCCTGGCTCTCTAGTAGACGTACGTCCAATCCGCGACACTGCTCACCTAGAAAACAAAGAGCTAGAGTTCAAAGTTATCAAACTTGACCAAAAACGTAACAACGTAGTTGTTTCACGTCGTGCAGTTATCGAATCAGAGAACAGCGTTGAGCGTGACGAGCTTCTAGAAACTCTACAAGAAGGTTCTGAAGTTAAAGGTATCGTTAAGAACCTTACTGACTACGGTGCGTTCGTTGACCTAGGTGGCGTTGACGGTCTTCTACATATCACTGATATGGCTTGGAAGCGCGTTAAGCACCCATCTGAAATCGTTAACGTTGGTGACGAGATCCAAGTTAAAGTTCTTAAGTTCGACCGTGAGCGTACTCGCGTATCACTAGGTCTTAAGCAACTAGGCGAAGATCCATGGGTAGCAATCGCTAAGCGTTACCCAGAAGGTCACAAACTAACTGGTCGCGTAACTAACCTAACTGACTACGGCTGCTTCGTTGAAATCGAAGAAGGCGTTGAAGGTCTAGTTCACGTTTCAGAAATGGATTGGACTAACAAGAACATCCACCCTTCTAAAGTTGTTAATGTTGGCGACGAAGTTGAGGTTATGGTTCTTGAAATCGACGAAGAACGTCGTCGTATCTCTCTAGGTCTGAAACAGTGTAAAGCTAACCCATGGCAGTCATTCGCTGAAGCACAAGCTAAAGGCGACAAAGTTACTGGTAAGATCAAGTCTATCACTGACTTCGGTATCTTCATCGGTCTAGAAGGCGGCATCGACGGTCTAGTTCACCTATCTGACATTTCTTGGAATGTTGCTGGCGAAGAAGCTGTACGTGAGTACAAGAAAGGCGACGAGATCTCTGCAGTTGTTCTAGCAGTAGACGCTGAGCGTGAGCGCATCTCTCTAGGCATCAAGCAAATGGAAAATGACCCATTCAATGCTTACGTTGCTGACAACAAGAAAGGTGTTCTAGTTAACGCTACTGTAACTGCTGTTGACGCTAAAGGCGCTACTGTTGAAATCGCAGAAGGCGTTGAAGGTTACATCCGTGCTTCTGAAGTATCACGCGATCGCGTAGAAGATGCTTCTCTAATCCTAAGCGCTGGTGATGTTGTTGAAGCGAAGTTCACAGGTGTAGACCGTAAGAACCGCGTAATCAACCTATCTATCAAAGCTAAAGACGAAGCTGACGAGCAAGAAGCAATGGCATCTATCAACAAGCAAGATGACAATGCATTCGGTAACGCAATGGCTGACGCTTTCAAAGCTGCTAAAGGCGAATAATATACTCGCTTAAGCAAAAAAGGAGCCGCAAGGCTCCTTTTTTATATTTGGTCATATTTAAGTAGTAATACTAATGACAGTAAACTATCTTAATAAAAGGCATTTCTTCATTGCGCATTTTGCATAAAATTTGTCTAGAATTGTCAGCAAGTGTTTGTTGGAATTAGTATTACTTACTATAATAAGTGATAAAGATACTCAAAGAGGGCAACTATGACTAAGTCTGAACTGATTGAAAGACTCTGCGCTGAGCAAACACACTTATCAGCGAAAGAGGTAGAGGATGCTGTAAAAGATATTTTAGAGCACATGGCCTCTACACTAGAGAGCGGTGACCGTATCGAGATCCGTGGCTTTGGTAGTTTTTCTCTTCATTACCGCGAGCCTCGCGTAGGTCGTAACCCTAAAACGGGCGATAAAGTGGAATTGGAAGGTAAATACGTTCCACATTTCAAACCTGGTAAAGAACTTCGTGAGCGTGTAAATATTGGTTAATGCACTCTTATTAGTTTGAAAAAAGCGGCATACGTTTGTGTATGCCGCTTTTTTGTAATGTATCCAAGTTAGTCATACATCCAAGATCGTTTACTAATCTAATTGTGGATTCAGCTGTTTTCTTTGCTGCTTTCTATACCCAAATAACTTTAACTTCTAAGCATGTCTACAAACTAAGCATCTTGAGGTTACTTGGGTATAGATTATTGCTAATATACGTAGTCTGAAGAAGCATTTTCCTGCATAATCTTACCGACTTACTCCTAGAAGGGTGATGTAACATGAAAATTATAAAAATCGTTGCTGTTTTAGCTCTCTTTTTAATTGCATTGGCGTTAGGTTCCCAAAACCAAGAGCTCGTGACTTTTAACTATCTTCTAGCAAAAGGAGAGTTCCACTTATCTACGCTATTAGGTGTAGTATTTGTGGTTGGCTTTGCTTTAGCGTGGGTTATATTTGGTAGCATCCAACTGAAAACTCAGCTACAGGTCCGTCGTTTAAAGAAAAAACTGAAAAAGTACGAACCAACTGAATCAAACAACGCTGCTGATAAGCCAGCCATTGAAAAACAGGCATAAGGATAAGGCTTAACTTTAATGCTTGAACTACTCTTCTTGTTGTTGCCTATAGCTGCTGCGTATGGCTGGTATATGGGGCATCGCAGCGCTCAGCAAGACAAGCAGAAGCAATCTCATCAAATCTCTCGTCAGTATATGACGGGTCTTAATCTGCTGCTCTCTGACCAATCAGATAAGGCTGTCGATCACTTTATTGAATTGCTCCAAGTTGATAACGAGACCATCGATACTCACCTTGCGTTGGGTAACCTGTTCCGGTCTCGTGGTGAAGTCGACCGCGCAATCAGAATTCACCAAAATCTTATTTCTCGTTCAGGCTTAACACTGGACCAAAAGAACCTCGCCCTTCAACAGTTAGCGAAAGACTACATGGTCTCTGGTTTTCTTGATCGTGCAGAGAAAATCTTCGAACAGTTAGTCGAAGAGCCAGATTACAAAGAGGCGGCTCTTCAACAATTAGTGACCATTTATCAGCAAACACGAGAATGGGAAAAGGCGATTTATTACGCGAACCAATTGGCTAAGTTAGGTAATAAACGCTCAAGGATGCGTGCAAATATTGCCCATTTTTGGTGTGAAATAGCCATGCTCGACCAAGCTGATGGGAATACTAATAAGGCAATACAGCATTTTAAAAAAGCGTTAGCGGAAGACCCGAAGTGTGTTCGAGCAAGTATTGCTTTGGGACGAATTTACCTAGAGTCTGAAGACTATAAGCACACCATCAAATATCTGACGGGGGTACTTGAGCAAGATAAAGACTTTATCAGTGATGTCTTGCCAACTATTGCAGAATGCTATCATCATCTGGGTCAGGAAGATGAACTTGTCGAGTTTCTGAGAGCTTGTATTGATAAGAAAGCAGGCGTATCAGCCGAGTTGATGTTGGCTCAATTAGTTGCTCATCACGAGAACGTTGGGGCTGCTCAAGAGTTACTGACGAAACAATTGCTGAAAAACCCAACCATGAAGGGCTTCTACCGTTTAATTGACTACCACATTGCAGAAGCAGAAGATGGTCGAGCGAAAGACAGCCTATCAACACTACAAGCGATGGTGGGTGAACAGTTAAAAGTGAAACCGCATTACCGATGCCGGAAGTGTGGATTTTCTACCCATTCCCTTTATTGGCATTGTCCGTCCTGTAAAGGATGGGGGACGATCAAGCCAATCCGCGGATTGGATGGTGAATAATTCTTAATGCAGCTGGCAGAGTTTCTGTCCGCTGCATTTTTTTAACTTTTTATTTAATAAGAACCAAAACAGTTAGGAGATGAAATGATCGACCAAAAAGTTATTGTCGCACTGGATTATGATAACCAAGCAGATGCACTTGCGTTTGTAGATAGAATTGATCCTGCGTCATGCCGACTAAAAGTTGGCAAGGAGATGTTTACGCTATTTGGTCCTGATTTTGTACGTGAACTCCATAAACGTGGTTTCTCGGTATTCCTAGATTTAAAATTTCACGATATTCCAAACACCTGTTCGAAAGCAGTTCGCGCTGCGGCTGAAATGGGTGTATGGATGGTGAACGTACACGCGAGCGGTGGTGAGCGTATGATGACGGCATCACGTGAAATTCTTGAGCCATATGGTAAAGATCGTCCACTTCTTATCGGTGTAACGGTACTAACCAGTATGGAACAAAGTGATTTAGCTGGTATTGGTTTGAATGTTGCGCCTCAGGAGCAAGTGATTCGTCTAGCAACCTTGACCAAAAACGCAGGCTTAGATGGTGTCGTATGTTCAGCGCAAGAGTCCTCACTACTGAAGAGCGAACTAGGCCAAGAATTTAAATTAGTGACCCCTGGTATTCGACCTGCTGGTTCAGAACAAGGTGACCAGCGCCGTATCATGACGCCAGTAGACGCTATCCAATCAGGTTCAGATTATCTTGTGATTGGTCGCCCTATCACTCAAGCGTCAAATCCTGCAGAAGTGCTGAAGTCGATCAATGAGAGCTTATCTAACATGTAAGCACTGTCTCGATTGTATGGAGAAAAGTGAGGCTAAGATGCCTCACTTTTTATATCGAATGAAAATACTGATCGCGGTAAACAACCATTCCTTTTAACCAGCTATGTCTGATCATTTACTCGCTGTAACTGGTATATCGGGGCCAATTGAGATAAAGGTTCTGCGGTTTATTCTGAGTAAAGTAGGGCTTGGTACTATGCTGATCACACTTTTGTAACATAACTCACTGTGATGCCTCGAAAATGCAATCATGTGTTATTGATGGCTTGCGTTACAAATATCTAAAGAATACTATGGCGAAGATGCATTCACTGCGTTGTAAGGTCTAGGATGACCTAGTGAAACTCTTTGAAATTAATATAGAAGCTGGCAGGACGTCACTTCATATTACGTTCCTATTATTTCCTATCTGCGTATTTTAAATCGCAGCTTTCTGTGAGCTTTCACACGCTGTCTTCCTTGTTACGACCTTAGTGCGCAAACACAACAAGGAAGAAACATGACTAAAAAACTGCCATTTTCAGTACTAGCAACACTGACCGCTGCCAGTTTTCAACTGAGTGCGGCAGAATTGCCAGCTGATATCGAATGGATTTCAAACAACAACGAACCTCTATTTGCCTCTGAAGAGGCGGTACGAGGTGGCACCTATCGCACTTACATTCAGAGCTTTCCGCAAACATTACGAAGTGTTGGTCCAGATGCGAACTCAGGTTTGCGCCAATACTTAATGGATGGTTCACCAAAACTGGCTCAGCGTCATCCAAATACTGGCAAATGGATCCCTCAACTTGCTAAGTCATGGGCATTTGGAGAAGACAACAAAACCGTATTCTTTAAACTCGACGAAACGGCCGAGTGGTCAGATGGTGAAAAAATTACAGCAGATGATTACGTCTTTATGATGAAGTACTACACGTCAAAAGACATTATCGACCCGTGGTATAACGACTTCTTCACAAACAGTATTGTGAGTGTTGAAAAAATTGATGACTACACGATCAAAGTCAATCTTGCTGTAGCTCAAAGTCATGACTCACTTATGGTTATGATTAACATGCCAAGTAATGGTTTTCAGCCTCGTCCTGAACACTTCTTTGAAGGAGAAAAGGACGCAAATAACGATGGCATGCCTGATAACTTCGTCAGAAAGTTTAACTTTAAATCTGAGCCAACCGCAGCGCCTTACTACATTGATCAAGTGAAGAAAGGTAAGAGCGTGACATTCAAACATGTCGGTGAAGATTGGTGGGGATACAACAACCGCTACTATAAAAACCGTTATAACGTTGAAAAGGTTCGCATTAAGGTGATTCGCGATCCTGATATTGCCATGAAGCACTTTGAGAAAGGCAACTTAGACTACTTTGAGATGGTGCTACCAAGCTTTTGGCATGACAAAACCAATAGTGATGTGTACAAAAAAGGCTATATCCAAAAGTACTGGGGCTTTAACGAAGCACCGCAAGGAGCTGGTGGTCTTTGGATGAACACAGCGATGCCGATGTTGGATAACCTAGAAGTGCGTAAAGGTGTTATGGCAGCCACTGACTATGACGGCATGATTGAAAACATCATGCGTGGAGATTATTCACGTAAACCGCATGGGCTCGGCTTTGGTCATGGCGAATACGATGATCCTAACAATACACCGCCAAAGTTTGATGCTGATGCGGCGGTTAAACACTTCGAAAAAGCGGGCTTTGACAAAGTGGGCGCAGATGGTATTCGTGTTAACGACCAGGGCCAACGCTTGAGCTTTGCTATCACCTACGGATACAACTCTTGGACACCGCGTATTGCATACCTGAAAGAGCAAGCGAAACTTGCTGGTCTTGAGTTCACGTTAAACTTGGTGGATGGCTCATCTGCGTTTAAATACATTCTTGAGAAAAAGCATCAGCTAGCGTTTTTGAATATGGGCTCTGGTGAGATCCCTGCGTATTGGGAATACCTACACTCGGATAATGCAAATCGACCACAAACGAATGCTCACACCAACTACAGCAGCCCTGAGCTAGACAAGTTAATTGAAGCGTATGATTCTGAGTTTGATCAGGAGAAGCGTTACGACTTGTCGCATCAAATCCAAAACTATGTCAGCAAAGCGAACATCATCGTTCCTGGCTACATGGTGCCTTATTCTCGAGTTGCTCATTGGCGCTGGGTTAAAATTCCTAAAAACGGCATGACAAAAGCGACAGAATGGGTGCTTCATCCAATGGATATCGGTAATTTCTGGATTGATAACCAAGTAAAAGAAGAGACAGAAGAAGCGATGGACGAGGGTAAAACCTTCCCAGAATTAACGGTAATTGATGATCGTTACAAATTGTAAATCAGTAGTTTAGATAGAAAATGATAGCCCCGGTAATGAATTTTATCGGGGCTTTCTTTTTTACTTAATAAGGTAAGACGCTTCTAAAAGGTAGGTTTTTGCATCACCAAGCAAAGAGAACGCTCTATCGATGGTTTTAAATCGATCATCAAGCGAGTCGTTGGATATCAGCTGGCTGAATGTTTGCAACGAGAAAGCTTCGTTTGCTTTGAAGAACTGATGTACGTTTTCAAGCTGCACTTTATGAATATGCTCTACCTTATTTAGGGCGGTGGTTAGATCGGAAATGTTAATCGACATTGCTACTCGGGAACCTTATCAACAAGACCTATATGAGGTCATAGAGTGGGGTTTTACATTTTGCGACAGAGAGTAACACCGAAGAGCAATTTATAGTCTGATGAAGATCAATTTGCCTTATTCAAGCATCTGTAACGCGGCACTAGACGTGTACCTAGAGCTAGTACACGTTACAACGCTTGAATATAGGCTAGGGTTTCACCTGATCAAAAGTAAAAGCCAAGTCCGACTAAAAGCCCTTGAGAAGCCGTATCATATTCAAATACCTCTTCATTTTTGTAATCGACCCAGGTCGACTTGTAAGCTAAGTTGAGATCAGACCATTCGTTAAAGCGATAACGAACACCAGTTTGAATGGCATAAGTGAAGTGAGTATCGTTGCCAAGTCCGGCGTCGATACTGGCATGAAATCGCCAGTTTTCACTCAATTCATCAATGAGTCGCAAGCCAACTAAAAAATCGACCCAATCTTCTTGTAATGACAGTCTATCTTCTAGTACCCGGTTGTCATTACGATACAGCTTGCCGGTGATGTCATTGTCCCACCAACGTAATCCAAACATATAATCCAGTTTACCAAATGAATATTGTTCGCGTTGGAATGCCTTTGCTTCTAGAACACCTTGCCGTATTTCGATGTCCGCACGATAACGAGCGTTAGGCAGAGCGCCCTTGATATTATTAACATCACCACTTAAGTTCATGAAACTATAATCTATGTAGTAGCCCCACTTACTTTGGTAAATACTCTCGAATCGCAACATCGCCCCAATATCGAGGTGGTCTACGATGAACTTAGGATCGACATCCACCTCTGATGAAAAGCGACCAATACTGGTATCCCCGTGGATATTCAGTCCTAGCATGTACACTTCTATGCTATTTCGCCAACGAGATTCTTGTGTCTCGGCTGAGAGCGCTACTGATGTAGGTAATACAAGAATGAGTGAGGAGAGTGATAGCAGGTTACATGGTTTCATCCAATTTCCTTTTCGGCTTTTCGTCAGCTTTCAGCTTAGTAGAAGTCGCTACACTCTGCATAAAAAAGGGAAGCAACTTGCTTCCCTGTAATTAACATTGACTTAGAGTTGTTTGGCAATGTCTGAGGTTAGGCTTTCTATGCCTATGGATAAAGCGTTGACGAGCGCTTCATAGCCCTCACCTTGAAGCGGCTGAGAGATTTGTATTGGCGCGCTGTTTTCTACCTTACCTTCGGCATTGATGAGTAACCATTCCCCCTCAATTTCGATATTACCTTTGTAGCTGCCATTAAATTTATTTAACGTAAGCTGTAGTTTGGCTTCACCGCTTTGATCCAGCAGATTATTCATTTCAGTCGGCCAGTAATGACTTTGCTTGTGGCGTAGTTCCGAGACGACTCTCTGAGTGATTTGCTCAGAAATACTGTGCGCCCATTGATTGTGTTTCGCCTGAATAACTTGGGTCTCAGAGGTTCGATAAACAATGCCACTATCATTCAAATAACTCGCCAATGTCACTGGACGAACAACTAAAGTTGGGCGCTGAGCGATATCAGAAGAGCTCAGCGTCACTGGTTCCGCCTTAGGTAGAAGGTACATAGCTCCTTTAGTTTGCGGAGCGCTACTGCAACCCGTTAGACCGACAAATAGCGCGATAGACAGAAAGAATACTCGTTTCATTAGTTTTGGCCTTTAACTGGTATTGGGTCACTGATTTCATCTTCTCCAAACACGAGAGAGTTTGGCTTTTCGTTTAGCTGTTTAAGTACGGGTTTAAACTCTGTCATCACGCTTTCTAATTCTTTTAGCGTGGCTTCCATTTCGCTGTACATGGTTGAGTTGGGTCCATAACCATCGAGTGTTTTTTGTAATTGCTGTAAGCTTTGGCGAATATCTGTTGGGATCTCTTGCGTCTCTTTTTGATTCAAAAGTTTATCAATACTGTCCGCCACGCGTTCTGCTGAAGCTAACGTTTTTTCAGACGTTTTTAACGTTGAATTGAGAGAATCTAGCGTTTCTTCCATCGGTAAGTTATTAATCTTATTTAGGAAGTCGTTCACTTGGCGCTGAACCTGCGCAAAACCACCACGCATGGTTGGGAAAACATCTAAATCAGCAAACTTACTCGGTACGTAAGGTTCGTCATTTGGATAGAAGTCGGCGTCAACATATAGTGCGCCTGTTAATAAGTTACCTGTTTTTAAAGTACCACGTAGGCCTTTAGCAAACTCATTCTTCAATTTATCTTTTAACATTGGTAAAGATTGGGATTGGAAATCGCCATAAACACGGCCGAGCTCGATACGTACCAATACAGGAATTTTTTTCGCAGAAAAGTTCTCTTCTGGGGTTGGAAGTCGCATTGGTACACGCATCACAGTACCAATTCTCAAGCCTCGATATTCGACAGGTGCCTTACGTTTAAGTCCTCGTACCGATTCATCAAAAAGCATAACGAATTCAATATAATCATCGTACATGCCTTCTCGAAGTTGTTTAATATCATCGTACAAGCGGAAGTTGACCATATTTTCAGTGAGCTGTTCACCGGATTCAAGACCTGGAACGGTATCGAAGGTAACACCACCCGTTAGCATGCTCTCTAATGAGCCAAACTTGACTTCGAACCCTTCAGCATTGAGCTGTAAATCTACGCCAGAATTCAGCCAGAACTTGGTACGAGTGCGCACTAAGCTGTCATAAGGCTTGAAAATAAAGAGTTGGTATAACGCTTTGCGAGTGTCAACATCAAAGCTAGTTTTCTCTACACGACCAACCGTAAAGCCTTTATAAATGACGGGGTCACCAACGCCTAGTTTACCGGCCTCGCGGTGTGTTAACACAAGGCGTAGCCCCTCCGCATCAGGAGAGGCCACTGGGGGAACATCTAAGACCGTAAAGCGCTCTTTCTCTATCTTAGATTTACCCGGCTGAAGTTGGATATAAGCGCCAGAGAGCAAGGTCTCTAAACCTGAAACGCCATCACGGCCAATACGAGGCTTCACCACCCAAAACATGGTGTCATCTCGCAGCATGCGTTCTGCATCCTTGTTCATTTGTGCCTTAGCGATGATGTGATCGTAATTTTCACTGAGAGTGACTTCAGTAATCAGTCCGACTTTTACATTCAATGCTCGGATTTCGGTTTTGCCAACCTCAATCCCATCTGCGGTTGGCAGTTGGAGAGTAATTTGTGGGCCTGTACTGTTGATATATTGGAACAGCATCCACGCTCCCATGGCTAGCGCAAGGATCGGGACAATCCATATCGCAGAAATCTGCTTTTGCGGTTTTATTTGAGCGGTTACGTTGTTCTCATCACTCATATTTGGCTTTCTCGTTTAAGTTGTCAGAAATCGGCTCCTGCACTTCGTTTTGTGGCAATTGCCACAACAAACGTGAGTCAAATATCATTGCAGAAAGCATAGTAAAAATGACCACTGCCGCGAAAGAGAGCGCAGCAGGACCTGGATAAATCGCCATTAAGTTTTGCAGCTGAACCAGTGCAACTAAGATCGCGACGACGAAGATATCGATCATGGACCAACGACCAATAAACTCAGTTATACGGTAGATCTTTAAGCGTGAAATACTCTCTTCGTGCGGAAGATATCGCGCTTTTTGCGCATTGTAATACAGCCACGCGAGTGCCAGCATTTTCGCCATTGGAATAAATACGCTAGCAAAGAAAATTACCATCGCAATAGGGTAAGAACCTAAATGCCAAAGCAATATTACCCCCTCCATGATAGTTGAACCTTCTGCATGTCCAAGACTTACGGTGTACATCATAGGGTAGAGGTTCGCAGGGATATAGAAAATGACTGAAGCAAACAAAAGCGCCCAAGCTTTTTGTAAGTTGTCTGCGGGGTTGTATTTGTGAATAGGGCTTTTACAACGAATGCAGTGTTGGTGTTTTTTAGCTTCAATAGGGTTGAGCTGGTGACACGTATGACAACCAATATGGTTGTGGTTATGGTGCGTATCGCCCTCTTTTACATTAGATAGCTCGATAGCTGGAATAAAGTGCCCCCAGAGCCAGCTTTTGTCGACCATTGATATGCATTTGACTACCAGAACGGTATATACACAAAACGCCCAGAATGAAGTGCCCATTCCTATGTCTGCGAGGGAAGCGATTTTAATTAAGCTGACCAACACGCCAATCAAAAAGACATCCACCATTAACCAGGGTTCGACTCGAAACAGAAGACGGCATAAAACTTTTGCCATTCGTTGCTGCTTTTTAGAGGGGGTATGTTTACGTGCTTTTAATGCTTCAAGGTGAAGAAAGAGAATGAGGCCAACATAGATTGCAGGTAAAACGATAACTGTTGCGAGTAACAGCACACCCAAAAGCACATTTTGAAACTCAGCCAGCATTTTTGCAGCGTGCAATAAGGTGATTTCTTGCGACAACCCTTGCACGCTGAACGACATAAAAGGGAAAGAAATGCTTAGCACTAACATGATCAAACATGCCGATGATATGGCGATCACGCTTTGGTAAGGCTTGGCATTCACTTTAGTCAGCGAATGCGAACATCGAGGACATTGTGCTTTTTGCCCCTGTTCGATATCGGGAATGCGAACAACAAGGCCGCACTCTTCGCATGAAATTAACTGACGGGAATTAGGTTGAATACTCATCGGGTAGGTTTTAGATTCATTTGCTTTAAGAATACTCTTTTTTCACTAGGCACGCTTGTTTTGATTCAGGAGTTTACGAGTTTCTTACTTTTGGCATTAGAGCATATGGGAGATCTAAGACATAAACGAAGTCGCGTTTGGTACAAGATTTTACGGCCAAGATGAGTATGTTGGAAGCCGAAAATAATGTGATATTGCTTGTCTGTGGAGGGGTAATTACTTGTTTTTAAGGGTAAGTAATCCTGCCCAGATAATCTGAGCAGGGAAAAAGAGCATTTTATTTAAGGTGCTTAGTTGTACTTTACTTGACCGTTCCGCTCTTAAAGGCATTGGAGCCGACTTGCGTACCGTTGAGCGTTTTGCCGTAATAGCCTTGGTGCTGGTGATATTTCTCCGCGTTTGCGGTGACATTGCCTTTGAATCGAGGATCTTGTGGACGCTCATGGCTGTTGACGTATGCTGCGACATCCCAAGCTTCTTGCTCTGTCAGCTGCACACTTTTCCCAAGCGGCATGTTTTCGTAAATAAAATAGGCTGCAGTGTTAATCCGGTGCATACCTGCGCCCCAGTTATACGCATATTCGCCCCAAAGTGGTGGAATGTATGAATGGTCGTTGGTGTCTTTGATGCCTGAACCGTCGGCGCGATGGCAAGTTTCACAGTTCTTTTCGTAGACCAATGCGCCTCGCTCTATTGATGGTTCTTGCTCAGGGGCGGCGATTTTTGGGTAGCCACGCCCAGAGAGATTACCTCGCTTTTCAACTGGTAGTGCTTGTGCGATGGCTTCGGGCAACGGAAAGTCTTTTGCTTTTCCACCAATTTGCAACGCTTTTGCGTCTAGCTCTGGAATGGGTTCATCCGCCATACCATGTTTGTCAAGCAAACCGCCCATCGCTAACCAGTAGGCGTAAGCACTAAGGGCAACAATTTCTGGCGAATCGTAAGCGGGCGCTTTACCGTTCATGGAATACTCGAAACAACCCTGGATACGGTCAGCATAGCTGTTTACGCGATCGTTTTTCTTACGATATGCCGGGTATGCCATGTAAGCTGCCCACAGTGGCGCAGCGTTTGCTTTTCGTCCTGCCTCCATATGGCAGTTCACACAGTTTTGTTCGTTGCCAACGTATTTTCCGCGCATTTGTTGTGAGTTAACAAAGAGCGAGTAACCGCGTTTTACTTGCTCACCAAATGCGGTGTTTGGGATTGTGCTGAGATCACGCGGTTTTAAGTATTCACCGTGCTTTTCTTTTTCTATCGCAGGTAGCTCTTTCTGGCGGTCCGGTAACAGATCGTTAGCTAATACGAGCGTAGAAATGAAAGGCAGTGCGAACAAAGAATAGAAACGTTTCATGACTGCTCCTAGTAACGTAATGAGGCAAAGTAGTAAGCAAGATTTTCGATCTCTTTGTCAGTGAGATTTTTTGCGATGGTCCCCATCATATTGAGCGGGTCACCACTGCGAGTGCCGTTTTTCCATGCCATCAATTGCGTTTTTAAGTAATCAGCATGTTGGCTTGCGAGGCGAGGGAACTTGTCGACGCCCATACCGCTGGCTCCATGACAAGTCGCGCAAGCTGGAATGTTTCTATCCCAATCGCCTTGGAAAATTAATTTACGATACGGGTTACGAATATCAGCTTGGTCGCCGCGTTGTTCTGGATTCGTGAACTCGTAGCTCGGGAGGTTAGCAAAGTACTCCATAACTTCCTTACGGTCTGCGTGATCGCTGAGTTCCTTCGCCATGCCTTGCATGACCACATTTTGGCGTTCGCCACTAAGGAATAGTTCGATTTGAGTGTTGAGATAATTCGCGTTTAAACCAGCGATCATCGGCGCGATATTTGGCTGTCCCATGCCATCTTGGCCGTGACAACCGCTACATACGCTGGCTTTTTCCGGAATAGACGAGGCGCTTGCGCCCATAGTGGTTGCTAACAAACAGGCCACCACCACTGGAAGAATTTTTGACATGCTGACTCACTTTAATTTTTATTAATATGTCTAAGTGCTACTTGGTAGTCACTTGGACAATATTGTCGGCCTTGTCAATAATGAAAGGTATTGTGGATTTCCACATATTTAATAAGTGTAAATGGCCGTATTTGTTTTTATTGGTTGTTCTATAAGCGATAAAAACAAAGTGGTGAAGAGCTGCACAAATCGGCAGCTCTAAGTGGTAGAGACGTCTTAACGTGCGGCGTTACGCTTTGCGGATTTTGGCCGGCAGGGACTGACGTGCCGCCGCGCCCACGACCCAATCCAACAACACGCCTTTCCCTTCTCGGGTTGGGTCAATTAATCCGATGTCGTTAATGTTGACACCATCTTGGCTGCGAGTTTTTATGGGTTGCTGTTTATCGCCGATCCAGTGCGAGCGTTGTCCTAGCTCGGTATGACCAAACCCATGTTCAAATCCGAGTGTGCCAGGGCGAATCCCGCTGACTATCATCGCAAGTGCTTTGGTGCTTGCAGATGGTGTCTCGATAACAAACTCATCACCCGTTTTAATGCCTGCGCGCTCGGCATCGATTGGATGGATGTACACTGGGTTTACGCCTTTAATCGAGTTCAACCTTGGCGATAGATTGGATACCGCACTGTGAATGTTGGATTTAAAGTTCGTCAGGCTGAAAGGCCATTCTGAGCTTGGGAACTGGTCTTCCATTGGTGTGCCATCGGCCAGTTTTTGTGGATGCCATGTTGGGCAACCCGTGTAGAAATCACCGGTCATGGTGTTTCTTGCGCTGCCGACACGTTCATTCCATATCGCGACAGGTCGCGTCCATTTGTGCTTCATTTGCTCACCTTGATACGCTTCGGTTGCATTTTCAAAACGTCCACCGCGAGCAAAAATAAACGCCACACGTTTCATCTCATCCGCTGTCAGCGTCTTCTGCATGGCTGGCATTAAACGCTCTAGGCCGGACCACGCAATGTCTTCTGCCGAAACTTCAGGCACCCCGCCTTTCACATAAGCCAAGTTTGCCGCGGAACGTAAGTAGAAATCTTCAGCGCTGTGGAGGGCGTGCCAATTCCCTTGCGTATCTTGAATCGCGTTGTCACCAAAGCCGCCTAGTTGCATTTTCTTGGCGACATCAATCAAAAAGTTTTCTAAGCAAATCGAACGACCATCGGCGGTTTTCTCTGTTCGCGCTTCCACAATCGGCCAACGAGCGGTGACGGTTTTCACCGGAACGTCGTGCCAAGGCGTTGCCATACCCCAGCTTTCGTAGGTGACCGTGTCCGGCACAATATAATCCGACAATGCGGTGGTTTCGTTAATGAACGCATCAACAGACACAATCAAACCGAGTTGTTTTGGATCTTTAAGCTTGTCTTCCAGCAGCGCTTTCAAACCGGGTACACCATACATTGGGTTCGCTATGTGGTTGATCCACGCTTTTACGCGGTATGGATACCCATCAATAGCCGCAGATAGGTGCTCTGTCAGCAGTGGCGCGGCAAACGGATACCAAGGCGCGCGAGTTGGGTAAGGGGATTCACCTGCCTCAACGCGACGTTTGTATTCGCTGGTTTTATGGTAGGGGAATTTACTGCGCGACAAAAAGACGCCTTTCGGGCCGACTTTGCCAGCAAATTTGGTGAAGTCGTAACGAGGGCCCGCAGCGGAAGTTGGGTAGCCACCCGCTTTGGCCATCGCGCCGCCTTTCATATTTATGTTACCAATCAACGCATTGAGCATCATGATGGTAAACGAGTTATAGAACCCATTGGTGTGCATGTTGCCACCGTGGGTATCGACCACCGCTTTTGTTCCGTGACTGGTGAAGCGCTTTGCTAGTTCAACAATTTGTTCGACAGGGATTTCACATTGTTGGCTGTAGAACGCAAGGCTGTATTTGAACGCCTCTTCTTTGAGTCTATGTAGAGACGATTTTACGCGCACTTCGCCCGATGCAAGCGAAACCGTTTTATCGACAAACAGTGCCGCTTCCTCAGCTTGGGTATGAACACCAAATTCGCCGCTTTGCTCATCCACGATGACGTACGGGTCGGAGTCAGACAACGCTTCGCCCTCGAATGGCAGATTCAAGTCCGACGCGCGTAAAAACGTGCCGTTTCTCGGGTGCTGATTATCGCTTATCACGAGATGCGTAGCATTACACCAGTGCGCGGTGCCGGCTCGCTTCATCGCGTTTGCCCCTGGCTGCGCCAAGAAGGTTTTGTTGTAGCGTTGGTTTTCGATGATCCACTGGATCATGCCAAGCACGAGGGCAGAGTCGGTGCCCGGTTTGATTGGTATCCAGCGGTTGTTGTCACCGGCGGCCAAGCTCGATGAACCCGCAGGCAAACTTGGCGTGATGATGGTGTATTCCAAGCCACCTTCTGTTCGCGCATTGGCGAGTTGGCGCGCCTGACGCTTAAAAGGGTTGCCAGCTTGCGCAGGCGACATACCGATGAAGATGATGTATTCCGCATTATCAAAGTCTGGCTTCAAATGTGCGTTCTTATCTAAGTCGTTCATAAATGCGCCGCTGCCAGCACGAAATGCGTAGCCGCAGTAAGAGCCGTGATGCCCAAAGTTACGTGTACCATAGCTGTTGAACGCGAAGCGTTTGAATATGTCGTCTCGGCCTTCGTTACCAGCGTTGGTCATTAACAATTGGTTGGCTTTCGGTCCATATTCTGGGTTTTCAGGATCAACGGGCGTTGTTAAATCGCGAATGTCGCGTAAGCCATCAACATGGCCTTCACCAAATAAATCACCACCTTCTACGACTTCGTCTATCAATTGCTCGTAGCTGATCGGAGTCCATTTTCCTTCGCCGCGTTCTCCAACTCGTTTCAGTGGCTGAGTAATGCGGTACGGGCTGTTGCGAATTTCTAGCATCCCATTGCCACGTGCGCATGCTGTTGAACGACCGTCAAGGCCCGCTTCCCCTGCCAAACTTAAATAAGCACCTTTGACTGGCGTTTCGAACGGAATGTGTTGTTGATGAGAGAGTGGGTGATATGGGTTGCCAGTAATACGCAAAATCTCGTCGTTGCGGTTATCAATGCGTACACGCAATCCGCACAGTGACCAACAACCAAAGCACATCGATGGCGCAACGCGCTGATTTGGATTAGGGATTAGGTTGCCTTTGCTGTTGACCGTGTACTCTGGTTCAAGCGAGTTACCGTGGTGAATATCACGCGTTTTTTCTCCCGCAGTGCCTTCGAGCGCACCCTCGACCATGTGTTTGGTGGTGGTGGCGTAACCCGCAGCGAATGCGCCAAGCCCACCCACTGCAATGCCTGATTTCAAAAACTGACGGCGTTTGTTATCCATGATGAAATCCTCTTTGATTAGCGTTCAGTTAAGGTGAGTGATGAGGCTTTTACGTCGATATTTTGTTTTGGTTGAACCAGCTCTGAGCCGAGCAGTGCCAGTGCAAGCCATAATCCGAGCATGCCGATAATGCCTATCCAGCCATTTCCATCCATAGTGAGTTGGTATGGATACAGCCCTGCATCGAACTTGGCGATGGTTTGCACTTCCATGATGGTAAACCAGCGAATCAGCCATGCACTTGCCAGTGCGGCAGCAGACACAAAACCGAGACCTATGATGTGACGAAATCTGGCTGATGCGGGCTTTTTGGTATTGCGAAAGAAGATGAAAGCGAGCAAAACACAACCTAAAACGACAAAAGTGAGCAGGGCAATGTTGTGCATCCATTGTTCGCTAGAATAGAGCGAAAATGCGGAATTGTTGGATGCCCAAATCGGTAGCAGTATCAGCGTTAATACACCGCTGGTAACCACTGATTTTTTAAGTAAATTAGTATCGCCAGATGTCAGCGTCTTTGACTGACTAGGCAGCAAGAGCCAAATCAACAGAGAAAATCCGACCGCGCCCATAAATGCAGTGACAAACCAAAGAATTGGTGACGCGGGTTGGTGCCATAAAGGGCGCGATTGAACGACTGCAATTTCAGCTCCAGTATAAAGGGCGATGGTTAAGCCTGATAACACGGTGATTGCAGATATTGTGAGCATCACTTTGTGAGAAATAGCCCATTCACCAAGCGACAACTTAGATAACAGAGGTAGTACTTTTCCCGGTTGATTTCGCAGTGCGATAAGATCCTCGCGGAGATACAGCCATGCAGTCACTACCGCTAAACCTGAGAAAACAGGCAAGAAAAGCGACCCCAAAGACATCCATGACCACGGAGTGATGTGTGCGTAAAAATGCCATGCTCGTCCCGGTTGGTGTAAATCACCAGTTAACGCTAATGGTCCCACGATGGCGCCGATGGCCAGCGTCAGAACAAGCGCAGCGCGCAGTCTGTGACTGGTGTGTTTTTCAAATAATAGGGCGATTAGGAATAAAACAGCAGCCGCATAAGCCGAACCGATGTAGAAGAAATACTGCACCGCCCACGGGAGCCAAGCCATCGCTTGAGGTTGGACTAACACTTCGGTGATGTTCATGCGCGATCTCCTTGTGGGTCGTAAATAGCAGGTTGTCCGTCGATCTGGCTGGTGAAGCGTTCATCCATGCCGATGTAAAACACGTGAGGCTTGGTGCCTTCATTGGGTTTTAGCACTTTGATATCGTCTTGGTGCTTCGCAATTAAGTGGCGGACTTCACTTGATGGATCATTCAAATCACCAATTACACGTGCACCGCCAACACAGGTTTCCACGCAGGCAGGCAATAGACCTTGTTCTAGACGGTGAGCACAGAAGGTACATTTATCTGCGGTGAGGGTGTCTTCATTGATAAAGCGAGCATCGTAAGGGCAAGCTTGTACACAATACGCACACGCTACGCAGCGACTGTTATCCACCATGACAATGCCATCTTCGCGCTGAAAGGTTGCTTGAACCGGACACACTGCCACGCAAGGCGGGTTGTCGCAGTGGTTACACAGGCGCGGTAGCATAAAGGCTTTTGCTTCTCGCGTGGCTTTCGAACCGTCATCCAGCGTGACTTCGTACTGCTTTACGGTGGTTCGGAACTGACCGATTGGCGCTTGGTTCTCGATGCTGCAACCCACAGTGCAAGCCTGGCATCCGACACATTTACGCAAATCTATCACCATGGCATAACGCTTGCCGACTTGTCCTTTTCGGTCAGCGGACTGGTTATTTCGAATAATGTTTCCCGCAGTTGCCGTGCCAATGCCTGCGACTGGAATTAACGCGGCTCCGGCTGTGACCGCGCTGAGAAAGCGACGTTTGGTGGAATCCATAACTCACCTGCTTTTTTGTTGTATTTGAATTGACTGATTCCATTGTGAGAAATGCACTGCGAGGCTTATATTGTGGATTTCCACATACCCAGATCAAACTTGATCTAAAACAAATGTGGTTTAGGGAAGGTAGCTGTTATTCTTGTCGCACTCTCTTGACGGAACGATTCGACTCATCATGAAAAAAGCACTGTGGCTTCAGCTTTGGATTCTTTGCTTAGTTGTCTTTGCATCTTTGGCTCAGGGCTCAGTTTCTGAACAAGCAGATCTGCAAGGAATGCAAGAGCAAAAAGCAGAGCAGCCACAGGCCAAGCAGAAAGTTGAAGTGGGCGTGTTAGCGATACGCGGCCATCTTTATGCTGAGCAGAGATGGCAACCGACCATTGATTGGCTCAATCAGCAAATTTCCGATGTGCATTTTGCCCTTCATCCCCTTAACTTGGATGAAATGGGCGAAGCGGTGAAGTTTCAGACCATGGATTTCATCTTAACTAACCCAGGTCAGGCAGTGCGATTGGGCAGGCAATACGCGCTGTCGTGGATGGCAACGCTAACCAGCAGAGCACCACAAAACTCGAATTACGGCATTGGTTCGGCGCTGGTGGTTCGAGCCAATTCAAGTTATCAAACGGTGCAAGATGTCTCAGGACGTCCCGTTGCGGCGGTATCAGAAAAAGCGTTTGGTGGTTATCTCACGATGCGCTATCAAATAGTCAAAATGGGGCTTAATCCAAACGATTTCTTTTCCGATGTCCGCTATCTTGGTTTTCCTATTGATGCCAACCTGTATCAATTACGTGATGGCAATGTGGAAGCGGCCGTTGTCCCTGCTTGTTTATTGGAACAGATGCTAAGTGAAGGGCTTTTACAACCGAGTAATTACCGAGTTTTAAATCAACAGCCGAACGAGCGCTCGTTATGCGTTGTTTCCACACCGCTTTATCCTAACTGGTCATTTGCCAAAACAGAGCGCGGCTCAGCTCAGATTGCCAAACAGATTGCGCAAGTATTGTTAGCGATGCCACCTGAACACCCTGCGGTTATTGCGGCAGGCGCGTCAGGTTGGACGTCCCCCGTCAGCTTGCTGAGCATCGACAAACTTTATCAGGCGTTGGATCTCCATCCGTTGCAACAACCTTGGTGGAGTGAGGCTCTACGCTGGCTGCGTAGTCATCAAGAATGGGCATGGGCGCTGTTCATGTTTGTGATTGTGTTGAACGCGTACCACTTTTGGCTTGAGTATCGATTTAGTAAGAGTAAGCAAGTGTTGGAGCAGACATCGTTACGATTAAAAGAGAAAAGTGAACAGTTAGAACATTCACAAAGGGTCGCGATTGTCGGAGAAATCGGCACTAGTCTTGCTCATGAACTCAATCAGCCATTGGCAGCCATTCGCAATTATAGTGAAGGCGGTTTACTTCGCTTGGCCAAAAAGCGCCCTCATGAAGATATTGTCCCTGTACTTGAGAAAATACAGGGTCAAGTTGAAAGAGCCGATGCAATTATTCAGCGATTAAGAACGTTGATTCGCAAGCGCAGTGTCGACAAAACGTCGTGTGATCTTCAAGTACTCATTGATGACACGATTGAGTTGCTCCATTTTAGAATGCAGAAGCAAAACATTTCTATTGTGGCCAGTACAGAAGGGAACATTCGTCCGTTACTTGTCGATGCAGTTGGCGTACAACAGGTTTTAGTTAATGTGATCAGCAACGCGATTGATGCGTGTACTTTGTTCCAAGAGAAATATCACTCATCAGGTTATCAAGGTAAAATTGCCCTGCATTGCGATTACCAAATCAGTCAACTCTCTATTCGAGTGTTAGACAATGGTACAGGGTTGCAGCAAGAGAATCCGACTCAAGCGTTTGTGAGTAGCAAAGAAGAAGGGCTTGGGCTGGGGTTGGCCATTTGTCGCGATGTGATGGAAATGCATGGTGGCGAGTTTGTCATCAGCTCGACAGCACCACATGGTTGTTTGGTTGAGCTTGTATTTCCATATCAAAACTAATCTGAACTAGGCATAGGAGCATTCAATGAACAGCGGTGAAAAGCAGCTACCTGTTTTTGTAGTCGATGATGATGAATCGGTGCGTGACTCGCTCGCTTTTATGCTGGAAGAGCATGACTTCAACGTGACGACTTTTGCTGATGGGCAATCTTTTCTCGATAAAGTGAACATTCATCAGGCCGGATGCGTGATCCTTGATAGTCGAATGCCCAACCTTCGTGGTCAGCAAGTGCACCAAATTTTAAATCAAGCCAACAGCCCGTTGGCCGTTATTTATCTGACAGGGCATGGTGATGTCCCGATGGCGGTCGATGCATTGCAAGCTGGGGCGGTCAATTTCTTCCAAAAACCAGTCAAAGGCGATGAACTGGCACGAGCCATTTTGCAGGGACAGGCACGGTCTGTCACAAACCTCGATATGGCAGCAGCAAAATCGGCTTATGAGTCGCTCACACCTAGAGAAAAAGACATTTTACGTTTGATCATTGAAGGAAAGCGCAACATTCGTATTGCTGACGAACTTTGCATAGCAATGCGAACGGTTGAAGTACACCGAGCCAATCTATTGAAGAAGTTCTCGGCAAAAACGGTCGCAGAGTTGGCATATATATATGGCAAGCTAGATTAAAGCTTAGAGAGTGAAACCTCTTAAGGCTATTTAGAGGATACAACTTGAGCTTTATGACGACTCGCGTATTATCTTCTTCGTTCTTACTTTATCTGAATTCTTATGAGTTTGTTGACTAAACGACATTACACGCCACATAAGCGGGCAAAATGGCTACTAGCGATTATTGGCTGGGTGGTGGTTGTGTGTCTGATGCAAAATTCAGGTTTTGCATCGTCATGCTCTATGAAGTACGAGACGGTATCGCCTACTGTTTCACTTACTGATGAGGGTTCGAGCGTCAAGTCGATTGATGCTAAAGAAACCAGCAAATGCGAATTGTCTGAAAAGTTAATTCAATTTTCTCAACATCAACTCGATGCATTTATTGTTGTTCTGTTTGTCGGTCTTTTGGCGTCGGCTATTTGGATGTGCTGCGCTTATATTCGCGCACAACATTGGACGGAGCCGATAGGTCGTAAGTATCGAGTCCATCTGACTTTCTGTGTATTCCAAGAATAAAAACGTGCTTTCTGACCAATAACGTCAGCGGTTTAGCACATTTGTTTTTATTATTAGGAATTACTATGAATCAAATTACCAAACTGACTCAGTTCGCGTCTATGTTCTTTATGACGCTGGCTTTGAGTTTGTTCTCTCTGAATATTTCAGCACAAACTACCGATACCGGTTGGATGACCAACCCGCAACATCCTCCAGTGCAAACGCGCTTTGTGCTCACAGGTCAACAAGATCCGCAAGCCAAAACAATCACTGGTTATCTGGACGTCAAGTTGGCTGGGGACTGGAAAACTTACTGGCGTTCACCTGGTGAGGGCGGCGTAGCACCATCTATTGATTGGCAAAATTCACAAAATTTATCCAAAGTGGATTGGCAATGGCCGCATCCACAAAAATTCGAATTATTAGGTATCGAGACTCTTGGGTATAAAGGCGACACTTTGTTCCCCATGACGCTGCACGTCGAAGACATGTCCAAACCTGTCACGATTGATGCGGTACTGACACTTTCCTCTTGTACGACGATTTGTGTGCTGACCGACTATCAAATTCAATTGACGTTCTTGCCTTCTGATCTAAAAGTCGATGAAGACGTGATGTTCAGTTACGCTCAAGCAGTGAGTAACGTGCCGCAGCCATCGCCGTTTATTGATGTTACTCAGGCGAGTTGGGATGCGAACCAATCGAAACTACAAATCAAGCTAAAGAACAGTCAGGGTTGGCAACAACCACAAGTGCTGGTGGATGGTGTCGATGAAGCAACGCGAGACTATAGCTTCAAGTTTGAAGGAATGCTTCAAGAAGGAAACATCGTCACCGCGAGCTATATCGTTGATACTTGGCTAGGCGAGGTGGAGTTAGATGGTCAGTCGCTGTTTGTGACCATCAAAGACACCAATTTACTAGCAGAAGAAACCACTCAAGCAACTGCTGAGGCAATAGTTGAACCGTTGCCGAGCACGTCTCTAACGAGTGTTTTTCTATTCGCGTTGCTCGGCGGTTTAATTCTTAACATCATGCCTTGCGTTCTTCCGGTTTTGGGGATGAAGCTAAGTGGTATTGTTGCCGCTCAAGGTATCGAGCGTCGTCAAATTCGCGCTCAGTTTGTTGCCTCGTCACTTGGTATATTAACGTCGTTCTGGATTCTCGCTGGTTTTATTTTGGTGCTCAAGCTAACAGGTAATGCCATTGGCTGGGGCGTGCAATTTCAAAGCCCTTGGTTCTTAGGTTTTATGGTGTTGGTCACCACTTTGTTTGGGGCCAATATGCTGGGGCTGTTTGAAATCCGTCTATCATCGGGTACCAATACATGGCTGGCCTCGAAAGGTGATAACTCCCTAGTTGGTCACTATGTTCAAGGTATGTTTGCCACATTGCTTGCGACGCCTTGCTCCGCGCCTTTCCTGGGAACAGCCGTGGCGTTTGCCTTGGGTGCCGACGTATTAACGTTATTTGCAACTTTTACAGCATTAGCATTGGGTATGGCACTGCCTTGGATCTTAGTCGCTGTGTTTCCAAATATCGCGCTGAAACTACCAAAGCCTGGCTCGTGGATGAATGTCGTTAAAATAGCGTTTGGCATAATGATGTTGGCAACCAGCGTTTGGCTACTTTCATTAATGGCAAATCATGTACCGATGTTATGGATTGCACTTATCGCTGTGACTGCTTTTGTTGTAATGATGGCAAGAGTTAAGAAAGTGTATGGTGAGAAAGCGCTTGCTGTATCCGGAACTGCGTCATTAGTGTTGATAGCTGGTGGCCTGTTACTTGGTAGTGTCACTGCTGACCAATGGGCGACACCGCTTCCTGAGGACTTAGCGTGGCAGAAGCTTTCTAACTCGGCGATTGAAGATCACGTCAATAATGGGCGAGTGGTGTTTGTGGATGTCACTGCGGATTGGTGTGTCACGTGTAAAGCGAACAAGATCGGTGTGATCTGGCAAGATCCTGTCTACTCATTGCTGCAAAGCCCTAATGTAGCGACGTTAAAAGGGGATTGGACACATCCGGACGGCTCGGTAACTGACTTTTTACGAGCTCATGGGCGTTACGGTGTGCCGTTTAACATCGTCTATGGCCCGGCAGCGCCACAAGGTATCCCGTTACCTGTGATTCTGACTGATGATGTTGTTTTAAGTGCGGTGAAGCAAGCGAGTGGGGGAGCTATTCAATGAGTTCGACAAAGCGGCGTAGAACATTCCGATATTGGCTCGTTCAAATCGTACAGATGGTGCTCATTGTCACCGTCATTTCCATCGCGATGGATTGGTATCGCACTAAAGATATTCCTAAACAGGAGTCACCACCATTGAGCTCCGTATTGAGCGATGGCGAACATTTCGATGCAATCGCGCAAAGTTATGAACAACCTGTCGTTGTTTATTTTTGGGCGACTTGGTGTCCCGCTTGTAAATTTGTAAGCCCAAGCGTGAGTTGGCTGAGTGATGACTACACCGTAGTTGGCGTTTCTGGCTCGTCGGGATCGAATGAGCGTGTGGCGCAGTTTATGAGGGCAAAAGAATATCGTTTCGAAAACATAAACGATCCTTCAAGCGATATTATGCACGAATGGAAAATTAGCGTGACCCCAACCATTTATGTTTTAAGAAATGGTGAAATTTCCTCTGTAACAACTGGCGTTACCACTCCGATAGGAATACTAGCGAGAATTTGGTTAGCTCGATAACGCGATAAAAATCCGATATTCAAAATATAGAGTATCGGATTTTTTGTTGTCCTAAACAACCAGTCGGTCACATACCATAAAGAACTAGTCAACCAATAAGTGTCTAGATGCTTATTGCGTGTTACATTCGAGCATCGTTCTGGTTATCAAGGAGGAAACGATGAACGTAGCAAAAATGTATGATGATGTGTCGGATCGCTATCAAAAGTTGGTGGATGACAGTCACTACGTCGGTCCACGTTGGATTTCTGAGAAGTTAAAAACCTTTCCCATCGAGCAAGGCTCGGTTCTCGACCTAGCCTGTGCGACTGGCAGTATCGGACATGTCGTAAAAAGTCACTATCCAGAATTCGCCATCCATGGCTTAGACATCTCGTCCAAAATGGTTGATAAAGCGCGCCAAACTAACCTCTATCAAAGCGTCGCGGTTCATAACCTCGATGAGCCATTTTCCCCTTTGTTTGAGCAAACCTTTGACCTTATCACCGCACTTGGTTTTACTGAGTTTCTAGCAGAGCCTCAACAACTTTTGGAGTGTATTTCGCATAAGCTAACTGCGAATGGACGATGTTTTATCAGCTTTCAATACCACGATCCGGATGGACAAGATTTGCCTCGAAATACTTATAGTGGATCGGTCGTGCATAAGGCATATACCGAAAGTGAAGTTGAGCAACTCTGTCAGCAAGCGGGGTTGGAAGTGGTTTCCCTAGAAAATGTGATTGGTTACGTATCTGGTGTTGGTTATGTGTGTCGATACTTGATGCTAGAGCTGAAAAAGTCACACCGCTGAAATAAGTAACAAACAAGGATTGTTTTTGAAAACACAAGATTTAACCGAGTTCGGGTCAGGCATTGAATACGATGCTCAATACGACCAGCATTACCATCACGACATTGCCTTCATCACAAGGTTAATCGAAGAAGCCAATGCTCGAAGTGTATTGGATGTCTGTTGTGGTTCCGGGATTGTCACGATTCCAGTCTCAGAGCAACTCAACGAAGCCATTGGCATTGATATTTCTGAAGGGATGCTCAAACACGCAAAGGACAAAGCCAAAAGTAGGAGTAACTTACGTTTTCTTCATCTCGACGCAACCCAGTTTTCGTTAGGTAAGAAGTTTGACCTAGCCATAATGACAGGGAATGCATTCCAAGCCTTTTTAAGTAACGACATGCTGGCAGGCGCATTGAGCTCAATATCAAAGCACCTAGAAAAAGGTGGGCGATTTGTCTTCGATACGCGGTTACCAACGCCAGAGAATCTAGAATTGGATCATGAGATGGCGCTGTGGCAAACCTATGTTTCTCCAACCTATGGTGAAGTGAATTATTTCGGTATGAAGGCCGAGTATGACTTGCAAACGTCCATCATGTATTTGAACAAAGAGCGCCATTTTGAAAGTGGAACGATTGAGCATTCCAGCATTGATTTAAAATATCGCCCGCTGGAAGACATAGAGGTCTTCCTTGAACAAGCGGGATTCAGAATTATAGAGAAGTACCAATCTTGGTCAGCGCAAGTATTTGAGGCGAATGCCAACTCGCTTGTCTGTGTGGCTGAGAAAATATAAACCAATGTTGAGGGATACAATGCAAGGGTTTCGAATTACCACGTCGTTAGATGACATGGATTTAGACGTTATCTACCAGTTCATTTCAAACAGTTATTGGGGAAAGGGCATTCCAAGAGAACGCCTTGAGAAGTCATTGCGCCATTCGTTCTGTTTCGCGGTTTTGGATGACGAAAATCAACTCGTCGCTTTTGCTCGGTTAATTACCGATCGCACCACGTTTGCGTACCTTGCCGATGTGTTTGTTGTGGAGGCACACCGTGGTAAAGGCATCAGTAAGTGGTTGATCTCAGAAATTGTTGCTCATCCAGAACTACAAGGCTTACGCCGTATGATGCTTGCAACCCGTGATGCTCATGGATTGTACGAACAGTTTGGGTTCACTCCTATTGCTCCAGTAGAAAACTTCATGCAAATCTGGAAGCCGAATGTTTATCAGAGCTAAATCATGATGAGAGTTGAATCTCAACAAGTGGCAATCAGATACCTCAAAACAACAGACGCTGCTCCTCTGTTTGAAAACTATTTAGGCGATGAGCAAGCATGCCGCTTCCTCAATCGCCAAGCCCACCAAAATGTTAATCAAACCCTTGAAGCGATCGAAAGATGGCGCGCTCAATATGATCAAAAGTCTCCCAACCTATTAGTCTTCGCTATTGAAGAACTCACTTCTCAAACTCCTATTGGTTGTCTGGTGCTGATACCTGAGCAAGACAGCAGTGAAATCCATTTTGGTATTTCTGCTCGCTATCAGGGAAAAGGCTATGCAACCCAAGCCTGAAAACTTGGCGTTGTTTACCTGCAAAGCTTGGGTATAAAGCGCATTCGCACTACCCCGCATATTGGCAACCACGCGAGTATTCGTGTGTTGGAGAAATGTGGCTTTATCAGCCAAGGCATTTTAAAAGCGCATGCGGTTTTTCCTGCTTTAGGACGTGAGGCGCAAGACTGTATGGATATGCGATTGAAGGATACAGAACTGCGCCATTTTGCACATTGTTCAGAATGAAAAGGGTGGCGGTTGAAACGAGCGGTTACAGAGCATGTTAGTCGCCATCGTAGACAGCGTCTTTGCTGAATGATTCCTCGAGATTTTTTTAGTCTTTGATTGTCAGAGGCGACTGACAAAACCATACCAACTGTGACAACCAAACCTCTATTAAAGCAGGATATTATTCCTTCAACTTTGTGTTTTAGGAGTAGTCATTAGACTACCCAATAATTGTTGGAATAAATAATGACGAAACGTTGGTTTGTCTCCGCTGTGAGCTTCGCGCTGCTCGGCGGTGGTACGTATTTCTATCTCCAATCTGCCGCTCAACAAGAATTACTGCCTACATTGATTGTGGAAAAAGGCACGATTGAAAAACAAGCGGTGGCTGTTGGTAAAATTGTCCCTGCACACTCCGTGTCTATAAAGTCACAAATCGACGGTATAGTCGGTGAAATTTACGCGAAAGTTGGTGAAAAGGTGAAGCAAGGCCAGCCGCTGATCAAAGTGCGTCCAAACCCAACCCCCCAAGCATTAACGGATGCATCGGCAGAACTCATGCGTAGCGAAGCCGATCTGGAATCCGCCAAACAAAAACTGTCCAACTTAGAAAGCTTGGTCAAGCAGGACATTATTCCAAGTAACTACGACGAATACGTAAGTGCGCGCTCGGCAGTCAAATCTGCGCAAGCGGACGTATTGCAAAAGCGCCAGAATCTCGAACTCATCCGCAGTGGTGAGGCGTCGATCGGCGATGCGCGTTTAACGTCGACGATCTACGCGCCAATTGATGGCACGGTACTCAACCAGAAAGTTGAGGTCGGAGAGCCGATCATCTCGACTCAATCAAGCCAAGCCGCGACGGAAATGATGTCATTGGCCGACATGAACAGTCTGATTTTTAAAGGCAGCGTCAGTGAGCATGATGCTGCGCAGTTGTCTCCGGGAATGCCCGTTATGTTGACGGTTGCGCCTTATCCTGATGTGATGATTTCTGGTGTGCTAACCAAAGTAGCGATTCAATCTGAGAACCTTAACTCACCAGAAGGCAACGCTTCGGCTAAAAGTTTTGATAACGGTTTTGAGGTTGAAGTGGGAGAACTCAAGATCCCACAAGATGTGTTGCTTCGTTCTGGTTTTTCATCGACGGCTCAAATCATTCTGAAGAAGTCTGAAAACGTGCTCACTCTACCGGAGCGCGCTCTGCAATTTGATGGTGACGCACCGAATGTTCTGATCCCCGACAGCTCAGAACAAGGGTTTCATAAACAACCGGTGAAACTCGGTCTGTCAGATGGCATCAATGTCGAAGTGCTTGACGGCGTGGAGCTTGATGAAGAGGTTATCGACAACAGTATGATGGGAGCGGCGCATGGTTAAGCTGCAACGATCAACAATCGCCTTTGCATTGTTGGCTGCCACGCTCAGTTTGCCGACCTACGCAATTTCTATTGAACAAGCTTGGCAACAAGCAAAGCAGAACGATCCTAATTACGAAAAAGCGAAAATCGGCGTCCAGCTTGGCGAGGTTGGCGTACAGAGTAGCCGCAGTGCGTTATTGCCGGGTTTAAGTGCCAGTGCGTCAGCGGATTGGAATGAGTCCTCAAGCCATTCGAACAGTTACGGCGCTACCTTATCTCAAACTATTTGGGATAGCAGTTTGTGGTCGGAACTGGATCAAGCGAATGCCAATTATCTCAAAGCACAGTTAGAGCTATCTCAATCGCATAACGAGCTTGCGCAGAAGTTGCTCACCGCTTACCTAGATGTGGCAAGCGCACAGGGCGACCTCAAATTGGCGCAGTCCAAGCTGGAGGAGGGGAAAGAACTTCTCAACATCATCGAGAAACGCTATCGAGCAGGAAAAGTGAAGTCGGTTGATGTTGAAGAGATGCGAGCGAATCAAGTCTCTGAGCAAGCAAGTATCCTCAATGCAAAAGCCGATCTCGAAGTGAAAAAAGCAGAGCTTGCGGCGTTAATCAATCAAATGCCGGAGAGTGTCGACCAAATACGAACGGATTCTTTGATTCAGCCGCCGATGCTGGTGGACTCTCAGGAGCAATGGCTAAAGCTGGCAAAAGACAGCAGTCCAGAGCTGTTGGTAGCGGCGCAGATGGTGAAAGCGAGCGAGTTCGCGAAAGATTCAGCTAAAGGTGGATACTATCCAACCGTCAAAGGAAGTGTGGGCTACAACGATGGTGACAATCGTTCAAGCGGTGAGTTTAACGCTGGGATTAGTTTGAGTTTGCCGATTGACCTCAATGGTGCAGTGCGAGCGAAAGTGGACGAAGCATCGTTGAACATTTTAAGTGCTAAGCAAGATATGCGTAGAGTGGAAATTGATATTCAGAAACGAGTTATTCAGCAGTTTACGCAGGTCGATATCAACTGGAATCAAGTTTTGATAGCGAACGAGCTAGTTGAATCGCGCGCCAGAGTGTTGCAAAGCAAAGAGAAGCTTTACGACGCTGGCCTGCTTGAAGTGTCGGAAGTTATCAGTGCACACAACAGCTTGTTTGAGGCGAAAAACAGTCTGCAAACCAACTTGTACAGCTATTGGCGTAAGAGAATCGGCTTACTGCAAACCGCAGGGAAACTCGATGACGATACCATGGCGTTGATCTCTCGAGCTTTTCATTCATGAGCAGTCTATTGCAACAAACTTGGCAAACGTTGATGGCGCACCGCATGAAGAGCGTGCTGGCCATTATCGCGATTGCGTGGGGCGTGGTCTCTGTGGTGGTGTTAATCGCACTTGGCGAAGGCTTTTATCGCCATCAGACCCAGTCGTTTTCATTTATGATCAACAATGTGCAAGTGGTGTTTCCGTCGAGTACCAGTAAACCGTGGCAAGGGTTACCTTCAAGACGACAAATTGATATTCCACAAGAAAAAGTCGACATGATCAAACAGTCAGGCTTCGTGCAACAGGCGTCAAGCATTTACGCCAAATGGGATGCGAATATCACCAATCTCAAAGGACAGAATTTATCGAGTACGGTCAGCGGTATTGATGCGTCTTACTTTCCTTTAATACAACGCAAGCTGCAATCCGGTTCGAGAAACCTGTCACCAAGTGATATGGACAACCACACCCGCGTGGCGGTGTTAGGCGATCAAATTGCGCAAATGGGCGGAATCCAAATCGGGGATAGGCTCAAAGTCAACGGCATTCCGTTTTTGGTGATTGGGATAACCGTTGGTGAGGACACTGGCATTTCATTCGGCGATAGCCGCACTGTTTTCATTCCTCAAACAACGTACCGCGATTTGTGGGATGCGAAACCTTGGATGGTATTGATGAAGCCGAGAGACGGGATGGATGCACCGTCGTTTCGACAAAATATCGTAAACTTTTTCGCCAAGCAGCTTCATTTTGACCCAAGTGATAAAGATGCGGTCGAATTACCCGATTTTAGTGAAGGTGCGGCGGTCATCAGTGGAATTTTGCGTGGCATTCAGATTTTTCTTGGAGCGAGCGGCGCGATGACCATGGCGGTCGGTGCGCTTGGCGTTGCCAACATCATGTTTTTATCTGTCACGGAGCGCACGCGTGAAATCGGTGTGCGTTTGGCGATCGGGGCGACTCAAAAGTCCATACTCAGTCAGTTTATTCTTGAGGGGCTTATTTTGGTAGCTGTGGGCACGGCATTAGGTCTGATGTTTTCGTATGCCGTGGTATCTGTCCTAAGCAGCATGGCATTACCGGAATGGATTGGTTTGCCTGTGATCACGCCAGATTCCATTGCTTGGTCTTTACTTGTGACGCTTGTCTTGGCCTTGATGGCATCGTATTTCCCAGCAAGGCGAGCATCGCGTCTCACGCCAGTCATTGCTTTGAGTGCGAGGGCCTAGTCATGTTGTTACCGATGAGACAAATTTTCCAAGAAATGGCCGCAGAAAAGCTGAGATTGGGTTTGACCATTCTGGCAGTAGCGTGGGCGACCCTCTGTATCGCTGCTATGTTGGCGGTAGGTGAGGGTATTCGTCAGGGCGTATTGAAAACCGCACAAAATGGTAACGGTAACTTGATCTATTTGACCGGAGGGATGGCTACCGTCGACCACGGTGCTTTTCACCAAGGTAAGTTTCTGACATTAAAAATGGACGATTCAGAGGTCGTTCGAGCGTTACCCGATGTAAAAAGCGTTGCGCCAACTGCGAAGTGGAAAGAGCGCATCACCGTTGGTGACAGAAGCTCGTGGCAAGAGCCGTTAGCGGTCACGAGCGAGTTTCAATCCATGACCAATTTGGTGCCGATGGCGGGGGGGCGATGGTTAAATCCACTCGATCAAAAAGAGACGCGCAAAGTCGTTGTACTGGGTTATGAACTGGCAGCCGACTTATTCAACCCGAATGAGGACTTTAGTTGGTTTGCGACAGTCACATTGCAAGTCAACCCTGTGGGGAAAAAGGTAAAAATCGGCAATGAGGAGTTCACCGTTGTGGGCGTATTGGAGAAAAACAGCGCTCAAATAGAGCTGGGGGACCTTATCAACTATTCCAGCTTTGTGCCGTTAGCGACGTGGAAGCGATTTCATGTCAACGGTGAAATTGGTGGCATCAATGTGCAACCACAAGCCAATGTAGACCGAGAAGCCTTAGCAAAGACGATAAGGCAAGTGATTGCCCGTAAGCACGGGGCAAGTGTCAGTGATGAACAGGTCGTCCAAGTCGATGATATGTTCCTTAAACAAAAGAGTATGCAGCAGTTTCTGATAGGTTTGCAGAGTTTTCTTGGCATTATCGGCTTCGTGACGTTAGCTGTTGCTGGCGTTGGCATCGCCAATGTGATGTATGCCACCGTAAAGCGATCTACGCGTGATATCGGCGTGCGCATGGCAGTCGGTGCAACCCCAACGGCCATTCGCATGCACTATTTAGTGCAGTCTTTATTGACAATGATGATGGGGGGCGCGCTTGGCTTAGGCGTGACGTACGCGCTGGTGTCTGCCATCAGTTCCATTCCTTTAGAGGGCAATGCCTTTTATGAACAACTGGGTAAACCTGTCCCTGAGTTGTCGTGGGTCGTTGTCGCGATTGTCATCCTCACCTTAGTGATAATTGGTGTGGCATCTGCATGGTTACCTGCAAACCGAGCCGCAAAAGTCAGCCCATTGGAGGCGCTACAAAGTGAATAACAACAATAACTCTGGAGAGAACATGTCGAACCAGCCGCTTGTTGAGCTAACCAACATCTGCAAATACTACTCAAGCGGAGAGGCGGAAGTACGTGCGCTCGACGGCGTAGACTTAACCATCAATCAAGGTGAGTTTCTTTCGATTCTTGGCCCGTCTGGCTCGGGTAAATCAACGCTAATGAACATGCTCGGCTGTTTAGATAAGCCCACCGATGGCGAGTACCAACTTGGCGGCCAAAACGTAGCAAGTTTAAGTGCGAATGAGTTGGCTGGCATTCGTAACCAAAAGATCGGGTTTGTCTTCCAAAGCTTTAACTTATTGGAATACGCGACGGCGCTTGATAACGTGGCACTGCCGTTGGTTTACTCTGGCATCAAAGCCAAAGAACGTCGCCAGCGCGCAGCTAAATTGCTAGAGCAAGTCGGGCTAGGGGATCGTTTAGACCATAAACCAAACCAGCTTTCTGGTGGTCAAAAGCAGAGAGTTGCTATCGCCAG
Organism: Vibrio sp. D54; assembly: GCF_021728075.1. NCBI lineage: Bacteria > Pseudomonadati > Pseudomonadota > Gammaproteobacteria > Vibrionales > Vibrionaceae > Vibrio > Vibrio sp. D54. The sequence goes on from NZ_JAKKCS010000007.1 coordinate 107,534, forward strand.
AGCCTTGGTCAACGATCCGCAAATCATCTTAGCGGATGAACCAACGGGTGCATTGGATTCAAAATCCGGCGCAGAGATTGAAGCCTTGTTCAATCAACTTCACGATGAAGGCAGAACATTGATCATCGTGACGCACGATAACGCTCTGGCAGAGCGCACTAAACGCATCATCACCATCAAAGACGGCAAGGTAATTTCGGATAGGGTGCCGGTAAGTAGGGAGAAATGAGCTTTTCTTAATTGAGAACTGAGTTTTAAGGGAAATAGCGATACAGAGGCTATCTCCCTTTACTTTTTATTCGCGATGTTCGTTTTGTCTCTCTTTTATCAAGTCATGCTTTTGTTCTTTAAGTAGAGTGATTGCGAGCTTAGTGTCCTCAATCAATTTACTGTTATCGTTGAGATCTTTGCTCTTCATAGGCAAAACTAGATAATGAATGCTGCCATCTGCATTCTGTACTCCGGTAGCGATGATGACATCACCTTCAGACGCCGTACCAAAATACTCTGATACGACTTTGGTTTCGCTGACACCGTAGCTATCCAAATAGGATGACTCCGTATTGTCAAACAAGATAGGAACCCCTTGCCTAGCTAATGTTCGCAATTGTTTTTGCTTTTGCTCGTCGAATGGATAGTCGGTCGTACTGATGTAACTTACCTGTTCAGCTTCAATAAAATCGTACAGTTCATTGCTCAGTTCATTTAATGGGGCAGATATCCAAGGTGTAGCTGGAATGACGTCGGAAGTATCATCATTGCCACTTTGTGGTGTTGGAGTGGTAACCACCTTCTGAGCAGCATCGCTCTCAGGAGGCGTTACACTTATTGTAGCAGCGTCTTCTGTCTTGATTTGCTCGTCAAGGCTTGCAACAGGTTCGGTCTGGGCATTCTTGTTATTTGAATTAATCAGAAATATGGCGAGTACTGCACCAAGTGCCAGCACCGATCCAGTCAAGAGTTTTTTGTTACTTGTCATGTGTCATGTCTTACCGTTTATTTCATTAGTAAATACGGCGGCCACTTATTTATTCCGTGGCCGCAGGCTAATAAGTTAGTGGTAGAGATCGTCATTCCAAGAGATAGTTACGGCTCGGCTAGTCTCTGTCCATTGACTGCTATCACGATTTTTCTTCCAGGTATTTTCTGGAGTGGTATACCAGCTACACCAGTCGCGACCAAAGTAGTAATTGGTTTTTCGCCAACCAGCAACCAGCTTGACCTCTGATGTATCTAGGCCATCTTGAATGTCATTTTTTCTATATACGACGCCGACTTGTGGTTTAAAATCTGAACGCATAACGACAGGTAACTCATTGTAATCAATCAAATTACCCATGTCACAACTGGTCCAACGATACAATAACCAGTCTTTAGCTGGCGTATTATGGCGGATAGTCTTGTTTTCAATTAACCAATTAATGCTTTCGTTAGCTTGGTTAAAATCGGCAACCGTTTGAAACTCTGGCTGGTCGTACGTTACACGGTTGCTCCAGGAGATTCCCCCACTAATATTTGGAGAAGTAGAAGCACTGAATCCAAGGTTAAAATCTAGCGACTCACTGACAGATGCCGTTGCAATGGTGTTTTCTGGAGCATGGCTCATGTGGCGTAAAGGGGCGCCATTTAAATAGCTCAGTGCCAGCTTAAAAGCCGTTGGAACGGTGTAACGGTAATCTCCCCCAGTGGCAAAACCATAGATTTGTTCTTTGTTTGGAACATTAGTCATGTCGAAGCCAGAACCGCCATTTAGGATCAACTTGGCTTCTTTAGCGCCATTTGGTAGCAAAGATTGGTTCCAGACATTTTCTAAAGAATAAATTAAGCGGATTTTTTTCGAGCGTGCATCACCATCATCAAGCTGAAGCAACGTCGAAGTGTAAGATTTCAATGTATCTTCAGCATGTGCTGGTGCTAAAGAACCAAGTAAAGCGAGTGCGATAATACTCGCAGAAAGATGCTGTTTTTCCATTATTTTTTCCTATTAGTCAGCCCATAAAGACTTTTGTTTTAAACCATCTTGATGGGCACTTTATAATTATGGACAGGTTATAAATTCAAGCTCAATAAATGAGCGGTGAAATAGTGCATCTTGTTTTTTATTAAAAAAAGAAAAAGGATAGATTCGTGGGATTAATGTCTCATAGTTTTTAAATTCACCTCTCAACTATAATAAATAAGAATTTGGTTATTAAGTCTTGCCTTTTTAAGTTATTGCTTAATTTTAATTTTCTAATGTTATATTGAGCTTTTTTATTGATAAAAGTGAATTTTATAAATGTTAGCCATGTTATTTTTAGGGTTTTTTGTTATACCAAACTAAGTAAAGTATCGTTATGTGGTCATCTCGGGTTTATGGTTTTAATTCAAATTAAAACAGTGTCTTATGTTTTTTTTGTTGTTGTTTTTTAGAGCTTAATGTAATAGTTGAGTGATAAAGTCCGTCAATGAAGTTGCCATGTTCGTGTATGAAGTTATATGTGCTTTTACAGCAGGGAGTTAAACTTTACGTTTAAGATGGTAAAGATAGAAAAAGAAATAAATAAGATAATTAAATAATCATGTTTCCGAGAATATAAATGTAACGTACTTCTAATTAAACGAATGCTTGAATAAACGATGGAGTGTGAAAAGTACTATTTAAGTTACGCTGTCCTATATTCCAGTTGGCGTCTTGTTTATACAATGCGTTTTCTCGGCTTAAAACTGGTTTACGTACTGCTAATCCCTTATCAGTTTCTTAATTACACATATTGGCAATATGCTCGCCAAGTTACGTGTATTGGTGTCAATGAAAAACAGTATCTACGATAGCTCTCTCAGGGTTGGAACTGCCACTATGAATTTCCTTCATGTTCAATGTGAAACAATACCAATATTACTCAACTCGTGAAGCAAGTATAAAAAACGGACTGCTCTGGTGTTAGGCACTGCGACCACCGTTTTTAGTACGAACTGTTCGTCGTGAACGCTGCGCAACCTAACGATTGGGAAAACCAAAAAACAAAAAATGTCCCCATGCACAGAGTTAGGAAAAGTCTGCTTTATCTAAGGAAATAGGATACCAACTCACGATGAATAACGATTTCACATTTGCTATCAAAAGCATTCGCTTTGATGAGAATTACCAACCATCAGACAACACGCGAATCACTACCAACTTTGCTAATCTGGCTCGCGGAAACTACCGCCGAGAGAATCTGCGCAATGCGCTCCGAATGATCGATAATCGTTTTAATGCGTTGGCATATTGGGATAACGCGCAAGGTGACCGCTACTCCGTTGAACTTGAAATCATCTCCGTTGATATGGATATCCAAGGTAGTGGAGAAGCCTTCCCATCGATTGAAGTGCTCAAAACTAACATTGTTGACCACAACACTAACGAGCGTATCGAAGGCATTGTGGGCAACAACTTCTCTTCATACGTGCGTGATTACGACTTTAGCGTTTTGCTGTTGGACCACAACAAAAACCAGCCACAGTTCAGCATCCCAGCGAACTTCGGTGATTTGCATGGCAAACTGTTCAAAGCTTTCGTTAATTCTGAGTCTTATAAACAGCATTTCAAAAAGTTGCCAGTGATTTGCCTGAGCGTATCGGACAACAAAGTATACCGACGTACTGAAAACCAACATCCTGTTTTGGGCTTTGAATATCAGCCGAACGAATCTTCGTTGACGGAGCAGTACTTCAAGAAGATGGGCTTACAGGTGCGCTACTTTATGCCGCCAAACAGCGTTGCACCGTTGGCATTCTACTTCTTCGGTGACTTGTTGAACGATTATTCAAACCTAGAGCTTATCAGCACGATAAGCACGATGGAGACATTCCAGAAGATTTACCGACCTGAGATTTACAATGCCAACGCGGTTGCCGGTAATTGCTACCAGCCAAACCTAAAAAACCTAGACCACTCGCTAACTCAAATCGTTTACGACCGAGAAGAGCGCAGCCAACTGGCGATTGAACAAGGGAAATTTGCCGAGGAGCATTTCATCAAACCTTATCAATCTGTGCTTGAACAATGGTCTGCAAGCTACGCGTAATCGATAACGAGAATCTAGAAAGGAATGACGATGAAAACACTATTACCGACTTCAACGGCTGGCAGCTTACCGAAACCTTCTTGGCTGGCAGAACCAGAAAAACTTTGGTCACCGTGGAAACTGCAAGGTGAAGAACTGATTGATGGCAAACGCGATGCGCTACGTGTCGCTTTGCAAGAACAAGAGCTGGCAGGCGTTGATATCGTCAGTGATGGCGAGCAAACTCGGCAACATTTTGTGACGACCTTTATTGAGCATTTAAGCGGCGTAGATTTTGAAAACCGTAAAACGGTGACCATTCGCAACCGTTATGAAGCAAGTGTTCCTACGGTGGTTGGCCCAGTAAGCCGCACAAAACCCGTGTTTGTTGAAGATGCCAAGTTCTTGCGTCAGCAAACTAAGCAACCTATCAAGTGGGCGCTGCCAGGCCCTATGACGATGATCGACACACTTTATGATGATCATTACGGTAGCCGTGAAAAGCTGGCTTGGGAATTTGCAAAGATCCTCAACCAAGAAGCGAAAGAGCTTGAAGCGGCGGGTGTCGACATTATTCAATTCGATGAACCTGCGTTCAATGTGTTCTTCGATGATGTGAACGAATGGGGCATTGCGTGTTTAGAGCGTGCGATTGAAGGGCTGAAATGTGAAACTGCAGTGCACATCTGCTATGGCTACGGCATCAAAGCGAACACGGATTGGAAGCAAACGCTAGGCACTGAATGGCGACAATACGAAGAAATATTCCCTAAATTGCAGCAGTCAAATATCGATATTATCTCGCTTGAGTGTCATAACTCACGAGTGCCTATTGAGTTACTTGAGTTGATTCGCGGTAAGAAGGTGATGGTTGGTGCGATTGACGTCGCTACCAACGAAATTGAAACGCCAGAAGAAGTGGCGAACACACTGCGAGAGGCGTTGAAGTACGTTGATGCCGACAAGCTTTACCCATGTACCAACTGCGGTATGGCACCTTTGTCTCGTGAAGTATCGACCGCTAAGCTCAATGCGTTAAGTGCGGGTGCTGAGATCATTCGTAAAGAGTTGGTGGGTTGATATTAATACTTAGGCTCCGCACCATGAACTAAAGTTAGAGTCATTCTAGCGAGTTTAAATGAGACTAGGAATCGGTTTACTGCTCGCTAGGAAATAGCGATAACTTCCGCACTTCAAAGCTCTCGGTGGGGAGCTCCTGAATCACCTCGTCCCTCGCAGTTCAGGATGACGGATGTTGGAAGATATATTGCTCGCCACAACCCTAGTTATTAGAGCAGTTTCAAGATAGCGTCATTCCAGCGAGTTTAAACTAGACTAGGAATCTGATAACAGCTCGCTGGTAAATGACGAGAACTTTCGCACTTCAAAGCACGTGATTAGTAGATTCTGAATCACTTCCTCCCTCGCTGTTCAGGATGACGGATGTTGGAAGATATATTGCTCGCCACACCCCTAGATATTAGAGCAGTTTCAAGATAACGTCATTCCAGCGAGTTTAAGTGAGACTAGGAATCGGGTTACAGCTCGCTAGGAAATGACGATAACTTTCGCACTTCAAAGCACTCGGTGGGTAGATCCTGAATCACGCTCGTCCCTCGCTGTTCAGGATGACGGATGTTGGAAGATACATTGCTCGCCACAACCCTAGGTATTAGAGCAGCTTCAAGATAGGGTCATTCCAGCGAGTCTAGACGAGACTAGGAATCGGGTTACAGCTCGCTAGGAAATGACGATAACTTTCGCACTTCAAAGCACTCGGTGGGTAGATCCTTAATCACGCTCGTCCCTCGCTGTTTAGGATGACGGGTGTTGGAAGATACATCGCTCGCCACAACCCTAGGTATTGGAGCAGCTCCAAGAGAGGGTCATTCTAGCGAGTTTAAACGAGACTAGGAATCGGGTTACAGCTCGCTAGGAAATGGCGATAACCTTAGAACTTCACAGCACTCGGTGAGTAGGTCCTGAACCACGCTCGTTCCTCGATGTTCAGGGTGACCGTTTTAAATAAAAATGCCGCTCACAGTAAAGTGAGCGGCATACATTTCCCGTTTCCAGCCTCGGCCAGATTTAATTCAACTCCACGTTCTTAATCTCAGGATGCTTTAGCAACATCACACGAATCCAGTGATGCACCACCCACATCACCATCGCGGTGAGCAGAACCGCAACGAAAATCGAGCTGAAACGGTACAAGATCGAAAAGAACGCGTCTTTTTGTTCTGGCACCAATGAAGTCGTCAGCGGAACCGATAGGGCAGACATGGCAGAAAACGCGATAGCCGCTTTAATTTGCCCCTTGGTGAGCCACAAGCAGAATGGCCCCATTGCAATGGTAAAGGCGAGCCAAAAGAGTAGCCCATGCCCATACCAACTGCCCAATATCAGCTGAACAGCCATCCCTGCGATGCAGCCTAGTGCGGTGCCGATGATGCGAATTTTTGCCATGGCGAGCGAGCCCGCTAAAGTCATTGGGGTTAGGATGATCAAAATGGAAGCTTGTGCGGATAACGAGTCATATAAGTCCGCTACTTGGAATACGACAAACGCCGCCATCGCCACTACCCAACCCATGGCAACTTGGCTGATGTAGTCAATATCGCTTTTCACTGGGGTCGACATCTCAATGTGCTCGGTGGGGGACTTTGGCTCAGGGAACAACCAATACGCGAATGCGCAAACAAAAATATTGCTGAACGCCATCACCCACATGTTGACATTGAACTCTTCAATATCCATGAAGTTATAGCTGGCAAAATTCAACACAATTGAACCCACTAACAGCCCCATGTAACCAAACAAATAGGTTTTCTGGTTCATCATTGCAATGCACTTGAACAGCATCATGATTCCGACGGCTACGGTCATTAATGTTGGATGAAACTGCAAGTATTCCAGCAAAAATGTGGCTTGTATGGTTGTCCACACCGCAGAGAAAAACACGATCAATAAAGCCGAAAGATTAAAGTTGTCCATTCTGCCCAATATAAACAGCGGCATCATGATGGCAAAAAACCCGTAAGACCAACCGAAGATCATGCTTAGCGCGAGCCCTAAAGAGCAGCCGAACCAAATTCGTAAGGTTTTCATTGTCGCCGCCTAGTAAATGAAGTGGAACCAGCTTGCGAGGTGAATCTGTGCTTGCGCCATCCACTGCCAGAAAATGCTGTTGTCTGGGTATAAAACAATGGTAGCGCGAGAGCCGACAAACAGTGCTGGTGGTAACTCTTCGCTGCTGGTTAGGTTCACTCGTGTACGCTGTGCATCACGTACCCAGCGGTTGTTCACTTCTACTTTGGTTAGTGCGCCATTAGGCGTTTGTTGTGCGGCTGCTACACCGTAATCGCGGCTAGCTAAATCAAAGTCGTACACTGAACCTGGGTTGGCATCAAATGTGACCAAGGCGTGGAAAGTCTTGTCTACGTTCGCGACGGATTTTTCACGAAAATCAGCGGCTACCCAAAGTGATCCTGTTGGTACAAATGTCAGCAATGGCATGTTGGTGTTTGCCATCGTGCCAACTTCTAGTTGCAGGTTGGTCACGACACCATCACTGGGAGCGAGTACCGCGGTATTTGCCAAATCAAGTTGCGCCTTTTCGATGCCATTTTTGGCAATTCGAACGGCAGTGCTTTGACCTTTTTGATCGCCTAATTGCGCCTCAATGACTTTTAAGTTTTGTCGTTCCGCTTTAAGCGCTGCACGTGATACCTGATTTTGGGCAAAGGCATTATCGAGTGTCGATTGAGAGATGACTTTCTGCTTCGATAACGTCAGTAAGCGGTTGTATTCGCGGTGTGCATTATCAAATGTCGCTTGTGCGCGGGCAATATTGGCAAGAGCGACTTCGCGTTGAGAACACAGTGTTGCTTCTTTTTCATAAGCGTATTGCAGAGACAGCTCCGCCTGTTCAAGTGCTATCTTGTATTTACGATCATCAATCGTAAACAACACATCGCCTTTTTGAACGGACTGGTTATTCTCGATGAGAACGTCGGTCACTTTACCAGATACCTCGGGCGCGACTTGGACAACGTATCCTTGCACTCGTCCTTCGGTCGTTAAGGGGGCGTGGCGGTCAGCAATGATAATGTACAAAAATAGTACGATGAACAGGACAATCAAAGTTCGCATCCAGTGTTTGAATTTTTGGTCAGCCGTCATTACAAGTTCCGTTAAACATATTGGATAGCGGATTATAGAGAAGTCACTCACAATTCAGTAGAATGATAATACGAACATAAATGACCTAAAAATAGGACAATGAACGTTAGTTTTGATGATATTTACCTATTCACTCAGACGGTGGTTCACGGCGGTATAAGTGCAGCGGCAGAGGCGAATCAACTACAACGCTCAAAAGTGAGTCGCCGCCTGCAAGAATTAGAGAAATCGCTCGGGGTACAGCTTTTGATCCGCACAACACGCAGCATTGAGTTGACGGAGCACGGGAAACGCTTGTTTGAGTTGGTGGGGCAGCCTATTGACCATATTCAGCAAGGTTTAAATGCCATGCACGAATATCAACAAGAGCTGACGGGCAAGGTGCGTTTAGCCATTCCTTCCGCATTGATGAGCTCTGCCGCGTTTAACGCGATCATCACCGAGTACACAACGCGGTATCCGGAGATTTCGGTCGAGATTGAAAACCATCAAGAGAGTGTCGATCTTAAGCGTCAATCGTTTGATTTACAGCTTCTTCCGAGCGTGGTCAAAGTCACCGATGACAGCTATGTGCAGTTCAGTCTTTTGCCTTATCGTAGTCACTTTGTTGCGTCAAAAGCCTATCTAGAATCGCATCCGCTAGTAAAAACGGTGGAAGATCTTAAGCAGCATCGCCTTTTAACTAATCGTTACAATGCCGATTTGCTCGATTCAGATTTGCATGTCGCGTTGCGATCGGACGATCTCAACTTGCTGCGCTCGATGGCGATAGCAGGAAACGGCATCGCGTTTATTCCACAAATTCATTCCAAGCCTGCATTGCGAGATGGTTTGTTGGTCGAGGTGCTGCCTCAATTCGCGCATCCGAAGCAGCATCTTACTCTGATTTATCCCTCGGCCTTATTTCTGCCCAATAAAGTTAAAGCCTTGATTGAGCTAATTCGAGAGAAATTTAAATAGTCAGTTCAACCCACCCTTCCCTAAGGGCAAATGTGTGAGCGAAGGTCATCTTTCTAGGTTTTGTTGCTCTAACATGAAAGGGTTCTGATACATTAACCGTTGCTCAACTTGTTGAGTATGGTTTGTGGTCGCACAATATAGGAGATGGAAATGTTATCGAAAGGAAACACGGGCCTGATTGTGGTGGATGTTCAGGGCAAACTCGCTACATTAATGCATGAAAGCGACGCTCTGATTGAAAATATCACGAAACTGGTAAAGGGCGCCAAAGCACTAGATTTGCCTATTCTGTGGCTAGAACAGAATCCAGAAAGATTGGGCCCAACCGCGGAGCCGATTCGTGAAGTGCTTGAAAGCACGCATTTACCTATTACCAAGTACACGTTTGATGGTTGCAAAGAGGCGACGTTTAAGGTCGCGGTGGAGAACGCGAAAGTTGATACCTGGTTGGTTTGCGGTATTGAATCCCACATTTGCGTCTATCAAACCGCGGTTTCTCTGCGTCAGTCCGGTTATCGCGTTGAATTAGTCACAGATTGTGTATCTTCCCGAACCGCTGCCAATAAAGCGCTCGCTCTTGCGAAGTTAACCGCAAACGGTGTGGTGCTCACTGGGGTAGAAATGTGTTTGTATGAAATGGTCGAAGATTGCCGAGCACCTGAATTCAAAGAAATCCTGGCGCTCATCAAATAGTGGAATCACTGTAATCAGCAACAACTTTATTTGAACACGCTATTCAAATTCTCGTTGATATCTTGGCAACATCGACTCGTTGCCAAGTAACCCGCCTTGGTGAATGTAAATCACCGTCTTATCTGTGTTCTCTTCGAACCAAGGTGTTAGGCATTGCCACATATACGGGTCGTATAACAGGTCAAATTCGAGGTCGGTTTGCTCAAAGAGTGCTTTCCATGTGATGTAATCTTCTTCGTACAAGCGACCAAAATGGTGTTTGTTGCGCACGGTTAAAATGGTTGGGTGGCTGTTTTCACCGAGCTGGTTGAACTGCTCAGTTAAGTAATCTGCATCGCCTACGCAAGGGCAAGTTAGCACTTCTATGCCGTGTGGGCTTAAATGTTTATGAAGATATAAAGCCGTCGTGCCAGTACCTGATGGCAGGGCGACCGTAAACTGCTCTTTACCTCTCAATCGCGTCCAATCAAGAATTTCTCGTGCTAACTGTTTGATGCCAGCTTCAGCGAGGTGGGAACGTCCACCCTCTGGAATCAGCAATGTCGACTCATCTACTCTTCGTACCTGGTGGATGTATTCACTAGGGTGAAGTTCGCTACCGATGTCTTGCATGGCGGTGATTTTCATACCCAAATCGAGAGCGCCGCGATAGTTTCCGATGGGGGAGCTTTTTAGCCAAGATGGAATGTGATGAACATAAAACTCAAATGCCCAACCTTTAATCTGGGCGAGAGCCGCTAGCGAGTACATGGCATTAGATTGAGCGGAGCCAAAGCTTATTAACGTGGTGATGTCGGGATTTTGCTCTTCCATTAACGTCATAAACTTACGTGCTTTGTTCCCAGAAAAGTGGGAGTGGAGCATGTCGTCACGTTTAAGGAAAAATTTGTGCCCATTAAAGCTATGTTGGGTGATAGGACTTTCTGAGAGTTTCATGTCGATGCTGACGGAATAAACCGTGTCACCTTTGCCATTTAAAAAGGGCGCGTAGTGTAACGCCATTAAACCCAGATAAAAAGTCTGTGTTTCAGTACAACCATTTCGGTTATTCCTGATGCTCTGACGTAAGGTCAATCACCGCCTCACAACCACCTTCTGGATGTGTACCAATCTTAAATTGCCAGCCATAACGCTGGCATAAATCATCCACAATCATCAAACCCAATCCGTGCCCATCAGAATGTGGAATGGTCGAAAAGCCTTCGCCTTCATCACGTACCGAGATGGTGTTTTCCCCGATGCTGATATGAATTGATCCCGATGGTGTCGCGGCGATGCCGTTGCGAATCAGGTTGCCAAGAATAATGGTCAACACAGCATTGGTAGCGCGCGTTTTTGGGTTTCCGTCGATCTGTACATCAAAGCTGAGTGCTTTCTCATCCGCCTGAGCTTGGCTTTGGAAGATGATTTGGATGAGTTCTTCTTCGGTGATGCTGCGCACTGGTGAATCATCTGCATTACGCTCGTAACGCACTAAGCCGAGTAGGGCATCCACCATAGTCGACATCTGCTGCGTTGCATCTTGAATTCGGTTCACCTGGCGGGTCTGGAAATCTGTGTTCGCACTTCTCGCCAGTAAGCTACTTGAGCCTTTCATCACGGTTAACGGTGTACGCAGTTCATGGCTTGCGTATCGTGCAAAGGCTTGCTCTCGCTTGATGACTTGGTTGATTTTGTGGCGATATTCATTCAACTCATCCGCGAGGGTTTGGAACTCTTTGGCCGAGCCCTCAGGCACACTAAAGGTCTGCGTGGCATCGCCTTGGTGGTGATCGAGTTGAGTTTTAAGCGCATTGACGGGTTCAATTAAGCGCTGTGATAAGCGCAGCAGCAGACTACCAAACAGAAACACCAGCACGGCGACAATGGACAGCACCATAGCGACGACGAGAATGAATTCCTCTGAGGTGATCTCGATTTCATCAATCAAGGAAACCAGAATAACGGGATGTTCAACGCCTTTGTAGGTGTAAGTGCTCATGTAAACCATGCGCGAGTATTCACCGTCTTCTACTTCATCAAGAAAGTGCTTTTGACCAATCAGGTATTTTTGATAGCGCTCGGCAACCAATGAGATGTCGTTGTATGCAGTGGTGAGCAGGTCAAGCTGAATACTGCCTTGCTCTGGGTGGGACTGGAAATGTTCAATTGCTTCTTTTTTGTCGACCATAATACGACGCTCGCCCACGCGGTCTTCAGACCAAAGCAGGGAGCCGGTAATCAACAAAAAGCAGAAGATGCCAATCACGACCGACACAAAAGAGAAAAACAGAGCGAGTCGCCCTGTCATACTTTGTGTGCTTTGCGTGCTAGCAAGTAAGCGATTGATCATGCACCTGTCTCCAAGCGGAAGCCAACTTTCGGCACGGTGATAAGCACATGTTGTTCAAATGGCTTATCAAGTTGGTTGCGAAGTTGGTAAATGTGGCTGCGCAGAACGTCGTTGTTCGGCTCGTTCTCTTGCCAAAGTTGGAAGGCAATTTCTTCGCGTGTCACTACGTCTGGCGCGCTTTTCACAAGCATTTCCAGAATGGTGTAAGTGGTAGGGTTTAGCGCCAACAGTTTATCTTGGCGATAAGCTTTACGCGTTTTTTGGTCGATAGACACTTCACCGTATTCCAACTTGCTCGATGTGACAGTGCCACGGTAACGGCGGATCAGTGCCATCATGCGCGCTTCAAGAATATCCAGATCGAAAGGTTTGGTCAGATAGTCATCCGCACCGTGTTGGAAGCCTTTGAGCATATCGTCACGGCTATCGAGCGCCGTCAGCATAAGTACCGGTGTGTTGTTGCCCGCGTCGCGAAGTTTATTACACATGGTCAGGCCATCCATGCGTGGCAGCATGAGGTCGAGCAAGATGATGTCGAAGGTGTTTTCCATCGCCAGTTTCAGGCCGAGCTCGCCGTTGTCTGCATAATCGAGTTCCATACCTGCACACTCAAAATAATCGAACAGCATGCCTGCGATTTCTCGATTATCTTCGACTAAAAGTACGCGTTTCATGTATTTCTCTCCAAGTGGGCAGGTGTTCGAAAATAAGACTTCTTTTTAACCGAACATTATTCACTAAGGGCGTGAAAAAGATGTCAATAACATCTCTTTCACGTTGATGTTTGTAGACTGGATTCATTCATCAGATTTAGTGGAAGAGTAGCATGTCAACCTTCAACATTCACGCTGCAACCTTTTCAAAGGTGAGCCAACACACTGAGCCTAAAACAGTTTTGTCTGTTGTGGTGCCATTCTTTAACGAGCAAGAAGTCTTACCTGAATTTCATCGTCGTTTAGCCGCCGTTTTGGATGAAATGCCAGAACGCTGTGAAATCGTTTATGTGGACGACGGCAGCAAAGACGACAGCCTAATGATCGCGCAAAACTTTTCTCAATCTTCTAGCGACGTTCGTTGTATTGCACTAAGCCGTAATTTCGGCAAAGAGTCCGCCATGAGCGCTGGCCTGGAACACTGCCAAGGTGAAGCGGTGATCGTGATTGATGCCGACTTGCAAGACCCGCCGGAGTTGATCCCGCAAATGGTATCAAAATGGCGTGAAGGGTATGACGTGGTGAACATGCAGCGCAGCGAACGCCACGGTGAAACTTGGTTCAAACGCTTCTCGGCCGCTTGCTTTTACAAAGTGCTGAATAGCATGGCGAAATTAGAGGTGCCTGAGAACGTGGGCGATTTCCGTTTACTGAGCGCAAAAGTGGTTAAACACATCAATGCGTTGCCAGAGCGTAACCGATACATGAAAGGCATCTTTTCTTGGCCGGGTTTCAAGCAAGTGACGGTTCAGTTTGAGCGTGACGCTCGTTTCTGTGGTGAAACCAAATGGAACTACCTCAAGCTGATTGGCCTTGCAATGGACGGCATTACCTCGTTTTCCATTCGTCCTTTGCGTTTAGCGACACTTGCCGGTGCATTGGTGGCGTTCAGTGCCTTTATCTATGGCGCATTCATAGTGATGAAAACTGTTGTATTTGGTGAGCCTGTCACTGGCTACCCATCCATGATGGTCGTCCAACTTGCATTGGGCGGTGTGCAACTGCTGTCGATTGGCCTTTTGGGCGAATACATTGGCCGCATTTTTATCGAGACCAAGCAACGTCCTCTTTATCTTGTTCAGTCTGTTTACGAGCAGCCTGCAAAACATCAATCCATCCAAACCATGAAGTTTAAACTGGGAGAAACCGCGTAATCATGAGTATTAATAAAACCCATCTGTGGTTGTTGTTGGCGTTTGCTCTTTTACTCCGTCTTATTTCACTTGCCGCTTACCCTTTGATGGACACCACAGAAGCCCGCTACGGCGAAATGGCGCGCTTAATGGTGGAAACCGGCAATTGGCTTACCCCACAGTTTGATTATGGCGTGCCTTTTTGGGGGAAGCCACCCCTGTTCACGTGGATGAGTGCTTACGGCATTGAGTTGTTTGGATTGAATGAATTCGCAGTGCGCGCGCCTCATTGGTTGGCGGGTGTCGCGACTATTATTTTTGTTGCAGCCATGGCGCATCGCGCTGGCTTTAACGCAGTCATCGCAGCGTTGGTATTGGCGACGTGTGGCATCTTTTCAATTGCGGCGGGTGCAGTGATGACAGACATGGCACTGACATTGGCAATGACCATGGCGATGGTCGGCTTTTACTACTGCTGGCTTGGCAAAGACAAACACAGCCGATTGTGGGGTTATCTCGGTTTCTTTGGCTTGGCTTGCGGGCTGTTAGCAAAAGGTCCGGTGGCGATCGTGATCATGGGCATCGCAGTGTTTCCTTGGCTTGTGATTCAGCATGGTTTCTTCGGTGCCTTCAAAGCCTTGTGGCAGCGTTTTCCAATTGTGTTGGGGTTGGCGCTCATGCTGGCGATTGCTCTACCTTGGTACATCATGGCTGAAATGGCGACGCCTGGATTTATTGATTACTTCATTGTTGGCGAGCACTTTAAGCGTTTTGTTGTCAGCGGTTGGGAAGGGGACCTGTATGGCTCTGCTCATGATCAACCACGTGGGATGATCTGGGTATTCTGGCTGCAGTCGGCTGCGCCTTGGTCAATCGTATTGCCTATCTTGGCGTGGAAACGTCGTAAGGTGCTCAAAGCCATTGAAACCGATCATCAAGGTCTATTTAGCTTCCTGATGTGTTGGCTGATTTCACCAATGATCTTGTTCACCATGGCTGGGAATATTTTGCCTGCTTACGTGCTACCGGGTGTGCCTGCATTGGGTATCTTGATTGCAATGCTGGTGGATAAACACGATTTCAAATGGCTGACCGGAACGGCAGCGGTGTTGCCAGCCCTGCTTATGATTGCGATGTTGGTTTTGAATATGGGCAAAGCAGATAGCCGCAGCGACCGCATAATCTTCGCGCAAATTAATGATAATGCTCCGGTCTTCTACATTGGTAAGCGCCCGTTTTCAGGCCAGTTCTATAGTCATGGTCAGGCGAAAAAGCTTAAACATAAGAATGACTTAAACAATCTGAAGAAATTCCACCTGATTGGTAAATCGCAGCAAGTGGATAGCATGATTCATGAAAATGCGTTGAGTTGTACCAACGAGTTCACAGCAAAATCGAAACGCTCACTCTACACCTGTGTGGTTGGATAGCGGAATGCGCAAATTACCAAAGTTTGCTTCGTCAGAAAGGTATGCTTCGTTAACAAGGTTTGCTCTGGTAGGTGGTGTCGGCTTTATGGTCGACACCCTTATCTTTTCTGTGTTGTTCCATTGGTTTGGTCTGGATCTGATGTTGGCTCGTGGGATAGCATTTTTATTTGCGGCAACCACGACTTGGCTTGGTAATCGTTGGCTGACTTTCTCTCAAGCAGAAAAAACCAACCCTTTCGCTCAATGGAAAAAGTCTATGATGAGTGCCTGTATCAGTGCTTTGCCGAATTTTATTGTGTTTAAAGGCGTAACGCTCGCGCTAGGAACGCAAGGAATGATGGTCTATTTGGCTTTGAGCTTAGGCATATTGGCAGGCATGATGAGTAATTATTTGCTCAGTGCAAAATGGGTGTTTAGTAGAGGATAGAAAGGTTCGGGCTTACTCTCCTATCCTCGAGTTAAAAATTCGTTATTTGAACCAATTTTTCTTTTTGTACATCAGAGTAAACCTAAAGCTTTTCATGGGGGATGTAAAAAGGTAAATAAGCCAAGGTTTATACCTTGGCTGCCGTTAGTTCAGATTTTGATTGTTCGATTTCAGATTCCGTTTGCCACTTGCCGTTGTAAAGGTATTCACGCTCAGGAAGTGGGGCATTTGACGCCCTTAAATCAAATACCTCTTCGGTTTGATATTCTCTACTACAAACTGGAATACTAAAGAGCCTTGATTCTGGCTTTGCTTCAAACAGCTTTTTATGATCATCGACCTCTTTACAATCCAGTTTGTAGACCTCTGACAGTTGCGTGACCATGGATTCTAAATCCGCTTCAGTTTTAAAGAAAACATAACAATCTGATCTATCTTGTGAGCGAAAGATAGTCTTATGAGCAGTATCTCGATATCTGCATATGTCATGCTTAAAATAGAACTGGATCACTTTCCTTTTTTTATTGTAGTCCGCAAACAGCCAATCCTCACGCTCTCCGATTCTCACTTCTGTTGGTTCATCTGGTTGGCGTTTAAGCATTTTAAAGGAGGCTAATATAAAAGCACCTGCACCTGCTAACGCCATCGGGCCAACCATCGCTACCATCACCACACATACCACTGCACCTATCCAGCCAACGGCTTGCATGGCGGTATTCACCCACTTAGGCATGTTGCGACGTTTCTTCATCACAAAGCCTTTGTCAGAAAAAATATAGTCATAGCGATAGTCGAGGCCAATCGTAAGATAAAAGATCCCGGCCATCATTACTGACAAGATAAGGCCAAAAAAGGTCACGACAAGCGTATCACTTGAGTGTGTCAAAAATACAATTACAAATAAGAAGCTCATAAATGGCAAAGCCGTTAACTTGTAATGGTAGCGAAATGGCTCTTCTACATCATACTTATGCCATGTTGTTAAATTGTCCCCTTTGAGAATCTCTTGCTCTTGTGCTTCTTGATAAACCGCCAATTCTTCTGGGGTGATGTAAAATGGTGAATATGCCAAGAACTAATCCTTATCCGAGTCTTCTGGTTGGTATAATGTTTTTGGTTTGATGCAAAGAGATCCTTTTCTAACAAACTTAGTTGCGAAGAATGGTAGGTAGCCTTCGGGGGAACGAGAGCACTCTTTCAGACCCGCCTTGTCATATCGTGTTTGATAAATCCAAGGGGAAATTAGAGTCAATACGATAGCAACAGCAAGAGAACCTAAGATCAAATATTGTAAGCCGTTTCCATATACTTCATCCCAGCGTTTCTTTTTAAATGCAAAAAACAAAGCACTGATTAATCCTCCAAGTAATACGAAGCCAAATGGAATCATCGCTAAGTCAAACCTTGAGTAAACCGCAACGTCTCCAATTTGGGAAGTTAGCGCTGAGATTTTTTGATATCCAAAGTAAAAACAGAAGCTCGTTAAGCCAGCCAGGAGCAATAAACCACTTAAATACATAAATTGACTAACCAGAAGTTTAGGCTTGGTTTGTGTACCTTATGTTTTTGCATTCTCAAAAACATAAGGTACGGGGGCAGATTGATATCTGGAGCCCTTCTTTTAGTGCTTGTTGTGAACTATGAAACGGGAGTGGCTTGCTGTTCACCAGCCGCTTTTAAGCGTTCGATTTCTGATTCAGTTCGCCACTTACCGTTGTAAAGATACTTACACTCTGGGAGTGGAGCTTTCGAAGCCCTTAAATCAAACACGTCATTGGTAGGGTATTCTCGATAACAAGCAGGAGTCGTAAAAAGTCTAGGTTCAGGCTTCGCTTCAAACAGCTTTTTATGATCATTGACCTCTTTACAATCCAGCTTGTAGATATTTGAAAGTTGCGTGACCATAGATTCTAAGTCCGCTTCATTTTTAAAGAAAATGTAACTATAGAATCGCCCCTGTGAGCGAAAAGTAATCTCCTGAGCAGTATCTTGGTATTCGCACCTGTCATACTTAAAAAAGAACTTAATTACTTTTCTTCTCTTATTGTAATCAGCAAAGAGCCAACCTTCTCGCTCTCCAACCCTCACTTCTGTTGGTTCATCGGGCTTCCGTTTTAACATACCAAAAGAAACCAATATAAAGCCACCAGCTCCGACAAGAACCATAGGTCCAGCAACTCCAACCATCACGACACAAACTATTGCTCCAATCCAGCCCATGACTTGAGTTGCAGAGTTTACCCAATTCGGTAAATTACGTCGTTTTTTTATAACCAACCCGCGATCGGATAAGGTGTAATCATAACGATTGTCCAACCCAAATGTCAGATAAGATACACCAGACATGATAATCGTCAGACCCGATAAAATGTAAGTTAAGATCATGTCACTGTTATCATGTAGGAAATAGGTAAGGAAAAATAATGGACTGACAGCGGCTATAGCAATCGATAGGTATAAGTATCGAAAAGGCTCTTCAATATCGTGCTTGTGCCAGGTTGTGAGGTTCATCCCCTTTAGAATTTCTTGCTCTTGTTCTTCTTGATAAGCCGAAAGCTCGTCTGGCGTGATGTAAAAAGGTAAATAAGCCAAGGGTTACTCCTGTAAGCTAAGTTCACTAGCATCTGAAGTTAATGAACTTCTGATCGTTGCTTGTTTCGTATTGTCTGAAATCGCCGTATAAGTTGCACGCTGTTTTGCATTATTTTGGAACCAGTACTTACGGCTTAATCCGTTTTTATCATCAAGAATGTATTCAATCTCAAATGCTAGATAGTTAGCTGAGTCTTTCATTGGTAAAGTTAATTTATAGACGCTTTGAGAATCTAAGGAATCAGTTGAACTATTCAACGTTTCTAGATTTACTCCAGTGTACCAAGCTCCCGACATCAGTCCCTTCTCTGTTACAGAAGTATTTGTCCGAAGTTTTATGCCATCTCTTGCATTATTGGTGGGAACTTGGATATGGAGCTCAATACCAAACAATTCTTGTTTTGCTGCTGGGTACTGTGTTGTTGAATTCGGAACGGTACGCATCATTGGTGTTTGGCAGATTAAAGGTTTATCCATTATGGTCTTTAACTCAAAAAGGGCCGCTTGTACTAAAGAAGAATTATGCTTTTCTTTCTCTACCAAGCTTGAGGATTGACTCCAACGCGCTTTATCTGGGTGATAGCCCCAAGGAAGTTTATCTAACCATTTTTGATAATCGTCTTGTTTAAGTTTACTCATTATATGGTTACTAAGAAGGTAAACCGCAGTGAGGCCCATAATGACAAACATGATCGGACCTCCAAACAGGATATTTGCTGACCAAATCCCAGTTAATCCACCGATAGCTTGAAACCCACCAATTAGTGTCAATCCAACTAAAGATGCAAAGTTGAAGTACTCCACAACTCTCATGTTGCCATGCAAGCCGTCTATTTTCTTCCATGAACGATAGGCTTCTATACCTGAAGCAAGAGCCCCAATAACTCCGGTTACAGCTAGCCATTTATTGAATACCTTTAGGTCATCAAGGATCAAGTTTTCAAAACCTTCTACATTTTGATTCACTAACTCTTTTAAGACTTTGTATGAATGGGTTCTTAATTTGGGGTCACCCTTTACTCTCTCCCATAATTTACCTGTACGAATACCCGTCCAAGCGTTGACTGTATAAAAAAGCTTTTGTTGGATATCCAAAAATTCATCTGAGGACATTAACCCTGTTTCTTGAATACTGCTCATGGCATCACCAAGCGCGATGCAGTTAAATACTAATGCCATAAAGCCTAGACCACCGGCATTCTCGAACAGTTTATTCAAATCATCGAGCTTATTCATAGCGATCCGAGTTCTAAGCTCGACGGTTCTTTGCGGTAAATCATCGGGTAATTCAATATACTGTGGGTACTCCAATGTAGCCACAGCGAGTGCCTTCTTGATTCTCTTTTTATTTTTTAAAGCTGTTGTGTATTTAGAGTCGGCTTTGCGGTTGTTTTTCTGGAAGTCAGCAATGACCGCATCGTTTTTCTTGAGCTCACTTGGGTAATCATTTACGCGTGTTTTCCATTTTTTAAAATCGCGAGCGTAGCTTTCATTTACAGTAACAGGCATATTGTGTGCCATATGCTCTGCTATAACAGCAAACAAATAATAGCTCTGACGGTTCAGAGGTTTAGCGAAAACAGGCATCAGTAAAATCGATGCTTGTGAAGTCATGCTAACGCCAAACTCTAAAACTCCTTTTGCAAGTGCACCTATTGCAGATTTAAAGATAATGTCCAGCTCTTGGAAACCTTTGGCGATATCCTTGAGAAATTCCGTTTCCGCAGTGTTTGGGTTGGAAACGAAGTCCATGATTTTAGAGTACATGCCCATACGGTTGCTGGTAGCAGAGATCTGGTCCATCAGCTGATTATCAGCATCAGAATTTTCTGAGGCGATCGACTGTTCATTCTGCGCCTCAGTAATATTCTTCTCTATTACTTTAAATAAGCTTCGGCTAAACCCAGAGGCATAGAGAGCAAGTAAACTGGTAGGTTTCTCCCATTGGCTTTCAGCCCATTGGCGGTCTTCTTCCTGCACCACCAAAGTAAATGACTCAACGGCTTGTTTATGGAGTTGATACAAGCTGTATTGTGTGTCTTCACTGTATAGGTCGAAGGTTCTTTCGAGATGATGCGGTGTCAAAGACTCCATTACAGCGATAAAGTCGCTTTTTACTGAAACAACTTGGGCTAGCATGGTTTCTTTTTGTTCTGACAGATCTTGCATCTCGCTCAGCATTTGCTTCCAGTTGAGCTGCTTACGCCAACGCTCAGTCGCTATCCATTGCTCGTATTTACCAAATCGGTTTGCTGAAATGCCATATTTCTTCTGTATGGCCTTTGCTATTTCTGAAGTGGATTTTTGGTAATCATCGATAGCTTGCTGGGAAAATGAAGATGGCATTCCTTTGATGATAGCTGCTTGAGATTCACTGGTAAGGTCAACCATTGCTGAGTTGTCATAGTAATCCGCCATGTCCATATAGAATTCAAGCTCTTGGTTTTTGCGCTTTACTCCTGTAGGCATGTCTATATTGTCACTTGCCCCGAACATGCACAATTGCATGGCGGTCTGCATCAAGCTCCACTGGTTTGAAAACTGGTCAGTGAAAAGACGGTAAGGGCTTGCGGCACCAACAAAATGCAGCGACATATCTTGAATGTCTGCGGCGTAATCTTTTATCGCGACGAAGTAGCCTGATTCTTCTTCTGGAATCGCAGAGGTTAAATCACTCTCGGCTGCGACAGGTTTAAAGATAGAACCATCTTCATCAGCTTTGGTGGCGATGCCAGAATCTGCAAAGCGCCCATCATCGACGGCAGAAGATTCAATATCAGCCACTTGAGTTAACTTATCGATTGGTGCAATGTTGTGCTGATTCTCGTTTGCGGATAACACGACAGTTTGCATGCGATCGATATGATTACTCGGATTGTTAAGTACGCGCATGAACGTGTGCCATGTCCAGCGGTGCTCAGAGAAGCAAATCGATAGTACGCTTCCGTTGACGTAAGTAAGGAAGGGCTTTGCATCTTGTGGTGTCCCACGCTGCTCTGATTTTGGGCTTTCTGATTCTCCCAACTTATAGAGCGTGAATTGCGTTCCTTTGATTTCGTATTCGTCTAAGCTTTTGTTGATTGCATCATAGACATACAGCCAACCGTCGCGCAGTTGACGCAGGGTGTAACCAACGGTATTGAGTTTGGCTGGGCCTTGGCCTTTCCATTCTTCAGGCAAACCAAAAGGTTGTGTCTCTTCTGTTTCTAGCTGATCGATGGCATAGCGGACTGGGATAAAGTGCGCAGGTGATGCTTCCGTTGCTTCTTTCTCAGTTTTTAAATTGAGAGGCTCTGGTTCACACGGCGGTGGCGGATCGATTTTTTTTGTTTCTCCCTCCCAAAACATACTGCGCTCTGGGGGTGAGCCAGCAAGATCATCGGATTCCGTGGTTGGAACGATATTCAGCGATTTCAGTGTACCATCGCTTTCAAATGCCTGAACGGCCTCCTCATAGGTATAGCTGTTGTCATACCAGAACATAGAAGTTTTTGGGGGAAGTGGATTATTCATCGTTAGCCCATGTTTAAGAGTTTTACTCTGTTACGCAAATATCGCACCAAAATAAAGTGACTAAAAATCAATGAGTTAGATTTTTATGGTTTTGCGTCAATCAAATAATTGTTTGTTTTTCCAATAAGTTGGTTGGTGTTTACCATTTTTTGTATTGATTGAATCAAAGTTTGAGTTGTGAGTGATGCCTCAATGAGCCGACAAAACAAAAGGGCTCCAGAGTTACCTCTGGAGCCCTTTCTAGTATTTAAGTGCTAAAGAGTTAGCGACGCTTTGGTTTACGTTGACCAGCTGGTTTGCCTTGTCCTTGCGGGCGACCTTGGCCTTGCGGCTTGCTACCTGCCGGGCGGTTTGCACCGTTGCCGCTAGGACGTTGGCCGTTGCTTGCAGGGCGTTGACCACCTGTAGCTTTACCCGAACCGTTACGGTTGCCAGATGGTTTACCATCTTTTGAACCGCCTTCAGAGCGTTTGTTCAAATGACCACCGAAGCCTGGTTGGTTTTTGGTATGTTTGGTTGCAAAGCGGTTTGCCCCGTGACGACCAGATTTACGACGTTGCGCAGGTGTTTGTGCTTCAATGTCTTCTGCAGGAACGAGACAGCCTTGTTTGTCACCAATCAAATGTTTTTTACCCATACTGACTAGGGCTTCACGGATCATTGGCCAGTTTGCTGGATCGTGATAACGCAACAGCGCTTTATGCAGGCGACGTTGACGTTCACCTTTTGCTACAGGTACATCTTCACGTTTTTTGTACTTCACGCGTTTCAGAGGGTTTGTCTCTGAGTAGTACATCGACGTTGCGTTACACATTGGCGAAGGGTAGAAGTTTTGTACTTGGTCACATTCGAAGTTGTTCTTTTTGAGCCACAGAGCAAGGTTCAGCATGTCTTCGTCTTCTGTGCCTGGGTGCGCAGAGATAAAATAAGGGATTAAGTACTGCTTCTTGCCTGCTTCTGCACTGTATTTCTCGAACATCTCTTTAAAGCGATCGTACGTACCCATGCCTGGCTTCATCATCAGATCAAGAGGACCTTTCTCTGTATGTTCCGGTGCAATCTTCAAGTAACCGCCTACGTGGTGAGTCACGAGCTCTTTCACGTATTCTGGTGATTCAATCGCAAGGTCGTAACGTACGCCAGATGCAACCATCACTTTCTTCACGCCTTCAACTTTACGCGCTTCGCGGTATAAATCGATCGTGTGTTTGTGGTCTGTGTTTAGCTTGTTACAGATGCCCGGGAATACACAAGAAGGACGACGACAGTTCGCTTCCGCTTTTGGATCTTTACAGCCCAGGCGGTACATGTTTGCAGTCGGGCCACCAAGATCGGAAATTGTGCCGGTAAAACCTGGAACTTTGTCGCGAATTTCTTCAATCTCGTTGATGATAGACTCTTTCGAACGGTTTTGAATGATTCGACCTTCATGCTCGGTAATCGAACAGAAAGAACAGCCACCAAAGCAACCACGCATGATGTTCACAGACGTCTTGATCATGTCGTACGCAGGAATTTTTGCTTTGCCGTACATAGGATGAGGGACACGCGCGTAAGGCAGGCCAAACACAAAGTCCATCTCTTCGGTCGTCAATGGAATTGGAGCTTGGTTTACCCAAAGTTCACGATCACCATGGCTTTGAAGTAACGCTCGACCAGAGTACGGGTTCGTTTCTAAATGCAGTACACGGCTTGCATGCGCATAAAGAATGCGATCGTTTCTTAACTTTTCAAACGAAGGTAAACGGACCGCAGTCGTCGCAGCATCGTGGCGTGATGGGCGAATCGTGATTGGTTGTGCAACTGGCTCGTCTTTTTTAGTTTCACACTGAGTTTCTACTTCGTATGGGTTCTTTGGTACGAACGCTTCTTTACGAGGTTTTTCAATGCGAGAAGAATCAATAACTGTGTAGCCTTCTGGCGCCGCTGGCAAGTTCACGGCAGTACCACGAATATTGGTCATGGTGCTGATGTCTTCGCCGTTTGCGATGCGATGTGCTACTTCGACAAGTGCGCGTTCTGCGTTACCAAAAAGTAGGATGTCTGCTTTTGCATCAAACAGTACTGAACGACGAACTTTATCTGACCAGTAATCGTAGTGCGCAACACGGCGTAGGCTGGCTTCGATACCACCTAAAACAATAGGTACTTCTTTGTAAGCTTCACGACAACGTTGAGAGTAAACCAACGTTGCGCGGTCTGGGCGTTTACCACCTTCGTTATTCGGTGTGTACGCGTCATCGTGACGAAGCTTTTTATCCGCGGTGTAACGGTTGATCATGGAGTCCATGTTACCCGCAGTGATCCCGAAGAACAGATTTGGCTTACCAAGTTGCATGAACGCATCTTTATTTTGCCATTCTGGTTGAGCAATGATACCGACACGGAAACCTTGCGCTTCTAGCAGGCGGCCAATGATAGCCATACCAAAGCTTGGGTGATCCACATAAGCGTCACCGGTTACAATGATAATGTCACAGCTATCCCATCCTAGGGCATCCATTTCTTTGCGACTGGTCGGCAAGAAAGGTGCCGTACCAAAACACTCTGCCCAGTATTTTTTGTACTCATGAATAGGAGTGATGTTATTGGTCATATTTTGCTCTCTGTTCCAGGGAGCGCGAATTATAGCGATTTGATTATCAGGTATCTATAACAAACTCATCTATTCCAGCTTAGTTCATCGAGTTTTATTTGGTTTGTAAAAATATCAATGCTCTATCGGCGATTTTCTGTCTAATTTCACCTTGAAAGTCTCATGGTTATAGATCGGTTCATGAAAAATGTCGCAATCTTAATACAAAGTATAAGCAATGGTGTGCTTATATGGGGTAAAGCCTATAATCAAATTGGTGCATATTAAATGCAAAAGGCTGAACTGCTCTGGAAATAGTTCTAAGTCGATAGGCTTATCGTTGACACAATCCATCTATAAAGAGGATCGGCAGGTCCCAACTGGAATGTCGCGAATTGACTGTGAATTTTGAGCCTTGGGCTAATTACAAAAAAAGGGGCTAGGGTATGAGTGAATCTACGACAACAGTGCATCCAAAAATGCAAACGACTTCCAGTCTAACTCCTGTTATAGAGTGGTCTTACGATATTGATACTCGCGAGTTCGAATGTGATCAGCAAGGAATGGCAAAGGCATTTGGGATAAGTACGCCAGTAACCAGCCTAAATAACTTGTTTGATCATATGCTGATGGGGCAACAAGAAACGCTAAAACAACGAATTCTAGAAGTGGAACTCTTTGGCGGACGGGGGCGGTTTTCTTGTTGCATGATGCTAAAAAACGTTAACTTAGTGCACGTTACTATTAGTTTTGAAAGGCTCAATAAGCGCATTATCCAAGGCACTATCATTCCACAATTAACAATCACTGGTTGCGAGGAGTTAGCGAAAATCCTCGAAACGATTTTTGATTTGCCGAATGTAGGCGTTTTAGTTGCCGATGAAGATACGCGCATCTTAGGTTGTAACCGTGCCTTTGAGTTACAAATGGGCTATCAAAACCGAGATCTGGTTGGGCTTAAAACTCATATTTTCAGTACCTCTCACCATAGCCAAGCGTTTTATGATCAGCTGTGGCAGCAAATTAATGATGAAGGATGTTGGTGTGGTAACTTGCTGAGCAAAACAGCAAACGGTAGCAACCAAGCTCATCATCTTTGTATTTACCGACTTACGTTTCATTCTGGACGAATTCTTTATCTCGGATTTTCTACGGATATTTCTGCTTCGTTGTTGTGGATGAAAAATCGTTGTGAACAACAGCATGATTGGGCTGCCTTTTTACCAACGAGGAAAGAATTTGAACTCCAATTAGCTACCTTAGCGAATGAAAGCAGAAATAAAGAACTCAACATTGTTATGACACTCAGACCCAAGTTTTCGGAGAGATACTTGCTTGAACAGCAATTAGGTTTTGCAGATTTTATTATGCGAAGTCGCTACACCAGTATTGCGGGGCAGTTATCTCGGGACGTGTTTGTCGTATGCTTGCTGACCCCTCATTGTCAATGGTTGAGCCCGGTTCGTTTGATCCAAATTGCCATGAAAGGGTTCTTTAATGAGCTTAGAAATGAAATGGGCACAAAAATGCATGCCACTATCGTTAAAGGCCAAACTGGTGTGTCAATCCTTGGCTATGATACGAACCGACCAAGACAAGCGCTAGCACATGCAGCGCAAGCGATGTTGTCCTCTATTTCCGGTGAAGGCAGCTATTTCAACTTTTACGACAGTGAACTTCACTCTGAATTAGTGAAGCGCCAACATCTCGAGGCGTTTTTGGAGGCGCAAATAGAGAGTGGACTAGTGGACGTTTACTTTCAACCGATTATCGACGTTCAAACCGGAAGAGTGGTTAAGTTCGAGGCTCTCGCACGCTTCTATGATGAAAATGATGCGTATTGTACGCAAAAGATGATCGCTATTATTGAAGATCTAGAACTCATAGCGGCACTTGATGATGTGGTCTGCCAAGCTGCGTTGAAGCACTTTCCGCGCTTACAAGAAATTTATGGCGAGGAAGTGGGCGTGACCATCAATCGCTCCCTCAATACGAAATTGGATTCTCTTCAGATCCTTCAGCGGTCGCATGATTTGATTAAAGCCAGTGGTGTAGACCCTAAGCGAGTAACTATCGAGCTAACAGAAACCGCGTATTTTGAACAAGATGAGGAGCATACTCGAGCTCTAGAGGAAGTGCGGAAAGAGGGCATTGAGATCGCGATTGATGACTTCGGTACTGGGTATTCTTCTTTTTCTTATCTAGAAAAAGGGCAGTTTGATTTACTGAAAATAGACCGAAAATTCATCAAGAACATTCATAAAGGGAGCACCAGCTATAACATTGTGAAAATGGTCACCGAGCTTGCACAGCAAATGAATGTAAAAGTGGTTGCTGAAGGCGTGGAATCTAAGCAAGAACTTCAAGTATTGGCAGAAATCGGTGTCGATTACATGCAGGGCTTTCTATTTTCTGCTGCCGTGCCTGTCGATTTGATGGATAAAGCGGACAGTTATGAGCATCTGTTCTCTGACATCGCGATTGAGTCTAAGCAAAGTGATGTGTTGCAATCTGTGAGCCATGAACAAGTCAGGTCTATGGACCCTGGAGAACCGCTCTCCTTGGCAGTGGAGTACATGAATTTGAATCCAAGCTTGCCTTTAGTTGTTCTCAATGAAAATCGTTGTGTTGGGTTAATTACGAAAGAGACGCTGAATTTACACCTAACGCCCTCGATGGGCACAGAGCGAGAAACTGAACGAGAAAGCAGAATTTGGAAACGTCCTGTTAATCAGATAATGAGCACCGAATTTGTGTTGGTTGATGAGGATTTACCTGTCTCTGTTATTCGAGAGTTGGTTAAAACCGGCATTCGTTTCCCTTGGGTATTGTGTAATACCAAAGAAGAGTACCGTGGAGTTTTAACGCAGGAAGACGCGTTGAAGTATCTTGCTTCTCTGTGAATAAAATTGTCTTACCGTTTTAGCTCATTTGGGGGCCGACTTTCGGTGGTTTGGCGATAGTTGATTTGATATTATCGCCCCCCAAAATGACTTTTGAGCGTGCATTCAACATGATTCAACAATTGCTGGTTACTTTCCCTCCGATGCTATTTGGCGCACAAGCGCTACTGACTTTGCTTCTAATCAAGGGCGATATTTGTCCTGGTCAGCGAGGACGTCTTCATAAAATGTTGCCTGCAGTAGCTGTATTGTGGCTCGCTGTTGCGTCACTTCGCATTGAAGCATTTATGATCGTGTTTGCTATTTTCTACTTCTATTCTCAGGTTCAAACCAAGAAAACGCGTGGAAAAGGGCCACTATGGGCGATGCATTTAGCGAATGGTTTGGCCTTTGCGTATGTGAGTATTCAAGTATTTGAGCAATCAAGCTGGCCAGCATCGATAGCGATGGCGCTAATGATATTTTTCCTTGGGGCGTCATTTTCTCAATTGCTGCTTACGATAGCTCGCAGCAGATTACAGGCATTTCACCGTATTTTACCAGTTACGGGCATTGTGTCTGGAATGCTATTAGTCATCGCAACGTTGTTTGCTTCTTACCAGTTAAATGAAGCCACACTAAACGCTGCGACACAGCCGATCTTGCTGTCTTTAGCTATGCTAATTTCTTCAATTATTGTGTGGTGTTGGCATATTTTTACGCATAAGAAACCAGAAAAGGTGCAACTGAGCGTTGCCTTGTTTCTAGCACTCGCGTCGATGACGAGCCTGCAAGGTTTATTCTCCCTCGCGGCTTAACCTCTATTCTAAAGACAAAGCTAGACAGCTTATATCCAAGTGCTTTCTTGGTGCTTGGGTATAAGGTGATCACGTTTTAGATCGCACTCACTTTAAATTCGCGTGATTACTACTACGCTTGTTTATATACCTTGTCGAAGAGGAGAGTCGCGATGGATTTAAGCAATGTAGGTAATCTGGACAGCACTATTTTGCTAGGTATCGTCAACGAAAAGCTACGTTTAGAGTGCGACAGTTTTGACGAGTTAGTATCAGTGTATGAGATGGATGTAGAGTCTGTAGTCGGCAAGCTTGATATGCTCGGTTATCAGTACGATCCATTGACTAACCAATTTAAAGCATATCAACGCTAAGCCTTTCATAACCCAAATCTTTTAAGCCACCTTGATTCCGTCAAGGTGGCTTTTACATTGTAGCCTCGCGGTTGCGAAAAAAGCTTGTAAGTAACGCTTCTCTTTCTCTGAGTGACGCGTTGCTGCAAACAAGCGACGCCATAAGCCTTGGCCGAAAGGTTTACTGGTAATAAGACCTTGGCGAGAAAATTCAGAAATCGCCCAATTGGGTAGTGCCGCCACCCCTAATCCAGCAGAGACCATCTGAACTAACATGAGAGTATTGTCGGCTTGCTTCCATTTCGCAGGTTCTATTCCTGCTGGCTGAAGAAAGTGTTTTACGACGTCTAGCCTTTGTTTTTGAACCGGATAAGAGAGCATGGTTTGATCTGCGAGATCTTGCGGATCAATAATTTCTTTTTCCGCCAATGGGTGATTGGTTGCGGTAATTAAACGCATTTCAAAGTCGAATAGAGGCTCGTAGTGGACTTCAGATCGAGGTTGGATATCGGAAGTAATAACGAGATCAAGTTCGCCTGCCAATAGAGCTGGGAGTGGTTCAAAGCCAAAACCAGAGGAAAAGTCCAATGTTACGCTAGGCCAAGCAAGTTGGTACTCCCTAAGTGCAGGCATTAGCCATTGGAAGCAAGAGTGACATTCAATGGCCATATGTAATCGGCCATTGACGTCCTCTTTCAAGCTCGCTAAATCATTTTCTGCTCTTGCGAGTTTCGGAAGGATATCTTCTGCAAGACGCAATAGGATTTCTCCCTCTGAAGTGAACTTCACCGGACGAGTCTTTCTCAGGAACAGTTGCCCTCCAATTCGCGCCTCCAAATCTTTGATCTGATGAGACAGTGCCGACTGAGTGAGATGCAAAGCGGTCGCTGTCGCCGTTAGAGAGCCAGTGTCTCGAAGCGAAGTGAGTGTCCGCAAATGTTTTAGCTCTATCATGAATTCCTTTCATCCTTTGTTGCTCGCTATGAACAGAATAGCAATCGTGTAAATAACTTAACGACAAAAAATGGATATGTAAACGTCTAGACGTCTATTTGTTGTTTTTATTTGCGAATCATGTCGCTTCATGATGAATTTTTTTAATAAACAAGTTGAATAAATGGACGTTGTTCTAATATCAGATGAGAGCGATAGTTTAGCCATCCAGACATCTTGTTCTTTACCGAAAGATGCTCTGATCCAAACAAATTGAACAAAATTGAGAAAGGAATAGGGACATGGCGACAACGACTCACATACTAGGTTATCCACGCATTGGTGAAAAAAGAGAATTAAAATTCGCTCAGGAGAAATACTGGCGAGGAGAAATTGATCAAGCTGAGCTTAAAAAGGTTGGGGCAGATCTACGCGCCAAAAACTGGCAAACACAAACGGATGCTGGTCTGAGTTTTGCCACCGCTGGCGACTTCGCTTGGTACGATCATGTACTGACGACCACGTTGGTATTGGGTCATGTGCCAAAGCGTCACGCTGATGGTTTCCCTAACCTGGATACGTTGTTCAAAGTGGGTCGCGGTCAATCTCAGGCGGGTTGCAGCTGTGCGGGCGCTGCGGCATCGGATATGACCAAATGGTTCAACACAAACTACCATTACATTGTCCCTGAATTCAGCAAGGACGATACGTTTGAAGTGAGCTGGCCGCAACTGTTTGAAGAAGTCAACGAAGCGCTTCAAGCTGGCCACCAAGTGAAGCCTGTTTTGCTTGGTCCAGTCAGTTACCTTTACTTGGGCAAAGAGGTCGAAGAAGGGTTTGACCGCTTAACCCTGCTACCACGCTTACTTACTGCTTACCAAGCTATTTTGGCAAAGCTAGCAAGTCAAGGTGTTGAGTGGGTTCAGATTGATGAGCCAATTTTGTCACTGGAGCTAGAAAGCAAATGGGCTGATTCGTTTAAGCTAGCCTACCAAGTGATTCGAAGCGATGTAAAAGTGCTGCTAACGACGTACTTTGACTCCGTAAGCGATACGCTAGGCAAAATTGTAGAGCTTCCGGTAGATGGTTTGCATATCGATTTATCTGCCGCCCCTCAGCAGCTTGACGATGTAGTTACCAAGTTACCGGAGGATTGGGTGCTTTCTGCTGGTGTTGTGAATGGTCGTAATGTGTGGCGTTCAGATTTAAGTGCCCAACTCGAGCGTCTACAGCCAGTCAAAGAGAAACTGGGCGACAAACTTTGGGTTGCCAGTTCATGTTCTCTGCTACATAGCCCTGTTGATTTAGCACTGGAAACAGAACTGAGCGAAGAAGTAAAAAGTTGGTTTGCCTTTGCAAAACAAAAAGTGGCAGAAGTCGCCTTGCTTGGCCGAGCGCTCGATGGTGACCAAAATGCGATTCTCGCTTGTGATACCTATAGCCAGCCAATCAAAGCGCGCAAGACAGCAACACATGTGAATAAACCTCAAGTACAAGCGCGTTTAAACAACATTACCGCGTCACTTGCCGAGCGCAGCGTACCTTATGCAGAGCGTGCTGCGCATCAAGCTGAAGTATTGGGCTTGCCTTTGTTGCCAACAACGACAATCGGCTCTTTTCCTCAAACGGATGAAATCCGGGTGCAGCGCAGCGCTTATCGTACAGGTCAATTATCTGAGTCTGAATATATCCAAGCACTTAAAGGACATATTGCTGACGCAGTAAAACGTCAAGAGGCGCTCGACCTAGATGTGCTAGTTCATGGTGAAGCAGAGCGTAACGACATGGTGGAATACTTCGCTGAGAACTTGGCGGGTTTTCAAACGACCAAATTTGGTTGGGTACAGAGTTATGGTTCTCGCTGTGTGAAACCTGCCATTGTAGTTGCTGACATTGAACGTGAAAAACCGATCACAGTTGAATGGTCGACGTACGCACAATCGCTAACCAGCAAACAGATGAAAGGCATGTTGACTGGACCAGTAACGATTTTATGTTGGACGTTCCCACGTGAAGACATCACACGTCAAGAAATTGCGCAGCAACTTGCTTTGGCACTACGTGATGAGGTGTCTGACCTGCAAGATGCAGGCATCAATATCATTCAAATTGACGAGCCAGCCATTCGAGAAGGTTTACCACTCAAAAAACGCGATCACAAAGCGTACTTAGAATGGGCCGTAAATGCGTTTAAGGTCTCTGCGGCAAGTGCAAAACCAGAAACTCAGATTCACACTCATATGTGTTACAGCGAGTTCAATGAAATCATTGATTCGGTTGCGGCACTCGATGCGGACGTCATTACCATTGAAACATCTCGCTCAAATATGGAGCTGCTGAAAGCATTTGAAGAGTTCAATTACCCGAACGAAATTGGCCCTGGTGTTTATGACATTCACTCACCAAACATTCCTACGGAAGAATGGATTGAAGGTTTAATCAAGAAAGCGGCAGAAAAAATTCCGGCTCAACGTTTGTGGGTAAACCCAGATTGTGGTCTGAAAACACGAAACTGGAAGGAGACAGAAGCCGCATTGGCAAATCTGGTTTCAGCGGCGAAGAAGCTCCGTGCTGAGCTGGCGTAACACATCGTTGCAGCAAATAAAAACGGAGACTGTGGTCTCCGTTTTTCTATTCTTAATTGTTAACTTTCGTTTTCAGATTATCCAATAATAGCGAATCATCGTCTCATGCCGAAAGCAACAAAAATTACTGTAGCTACTTCACCTGAGTACAAGTCTGTGCGGAAACCAACTCATCTGCCATCAACTGACCGCGAGAATTACGTACCTTAATACGATACATCAAGCCCATATCAATTTGCTTGCGAACTTCTGGGTTGCTGCAGTAGGTATAGATACTGGTATTCAGTACTTGATTTAACGGCTTTGCACCGAGTGCGCCATCGTTATAAATCATCATCATCTCTACAACATTTTTGTTGGATGAGACACGCATTATTTGCAGTGGACCGTACTCTAAAGGGAGGCCCGCTGACAAGACTCCTGCTCGGTTTGATGCCATAAGCTCAAGTTGCCGCTGATTATCATCGGTTGATGAACAGCCAGCCAGAGCACCAAATACCAAGAAAAGACACAGTAATTTTTTCATAAATTAAAACACTTTTTTGAACGGTTTCACGATTACATTATCGTAAACACCAGCCGCTACGTAAGGATCGGCTTCTGCCCACGCTTTAGCATCCTCTAGCGAGACGAATTCAGCGATGACAGTTGAGCCCGTAAATCCAGCTTCACCAGGATTGTCAGAATCTATCGCAGGCATCGGACCAGCTGTAAGAAGGCGACCTTCGTCTTGTAACTTTTGTAAGCGATCCAAGTGTTGTGGGCGAACGCTCATGCGTTTTTCCAACGAGTTCTCAACGTCCTGTGAAAAGATGACATACCACATAGCATAGTTCCTTAATTGGTAGGGTAAAGTGTTAATTTAACGCCTTTTTTGTGTCTCTCACAAGTGAACAACAGAAAATGTGAGATCCTTTCTAACTGTTAGCGTTGTAGGTTGACTAATTCTGAACCGGACGTGGTTTACCTTCACTGTCAATGGCTACGTAGTTGAAGGTCGCATCACAAACCATGAAGCGTTCGCCAACACCGTGAGCTTTGACGGGTTTGACCCATACTTCCAAATCGACACTCATGGATGTGCGGCCGATCTTAGTGCATTCGCCGTAGCAGCATACGACATCGCCCACACCAACAGGTTTTTTGAACGTAATGCTTGATACCGAAACGGTGACAACGCGACCACAAGAGATCTCTTTTGCCAGAATCGCGCCCGCTAAGTCGAGCTGAGACATTATCCAACCGCCAAAAATATCGCCATTGGCGTTTGTATCTGCAGGCATTGCAAGGGTACGAAGCAGCATTTGACCTTTCGGAGAGCTAATTTCTTGACTCATTGTGACATCCTAAATCTTAAAGGCGCTCAAACTAAGCGCCAACATAGTAAATACCTAGAACCAAAGGTCCTTAAAAAACCGCAGATACCGGACCAGAGAAAGTTGGTTTACAGCAGCAAGAATGGTCTGAAAACGGTACGTTGTTTGAGCGGTTTACTGATACATGGAGCAAAACAGCGACCCTAAGGTCGCTGTGAAGTCGCGGATTATAGCAAAACTGAGTTTTTAATCATCAGTGGACACGTCGGATGAGTTATTTTTTTGTTCTTTTGGCATGTGTTTATAAATGTAAAAGCCAGTCGCAATCATGTAGGCAAATGTCGCGATCAACATTCCAAATACTTTGAAGTTAACCCAAACATCCAACGGCAATTCGTAAGCAATATAAATGTTTAGGCCAGCGAAGAATGAGAAGAAGCCAACCCAAGCCCAGTTAATCTTTGCCCAAACAGCGTCAGGTAACGTAATTTCCTTGCCTAGCATACCTTTGATGGCTGATTTTCCCAATGCGTGGCTCACTGCTAAGCCAATCGCCAGAATCGCGTAAATGATGGTGACTTTCCACTTTATAAAATTGTCGTCGTGGAAAAAAAGGGTCATGCCGCCGAAGATAGTGACGATAACAAATGTTATTAGTTGCATCTTTTCGACTTTCTTATACAGTGCGTAGGTGACGACAAGCTGAATGGCTGTTGCTACGATCAGTGCACCTGTCGCCACGTAGATGTCGTACAGCTTGTATAAAGCGAAGAAAATGATGAGTGGTATAAAGTCTAGGATCTGCTTCATGATGGCAAAATCTACCTAATTATTGAATTGAAGACAGTCTAACGGAATCTGACAAGATGTGAATACTGAGGAAGTTAAGGTAAGAATAGTAACGCTTAGTATATCGTATAGACCGCAAGATTCTTCCATGTCGAAACAGCATATGGAAGGAATAAAAATTGCCGCGATGAGGCGGCAATAAAGTTGAGAGTTTTAAACCTTAAGCCACACGTTGATATTGGGAAATAAGCGTTTTTACATCTTCTAAATAGCCTTCCCGTAGTAAGTTATCGACCGTTGCTTCTAGCTCTTCAAGAGACATCGTGAAGCAAGTGGATTTACCAGTCATCAGGCTCAGATACTGATGATACTCTTCTTCTGTATAGTGGCCTAAGCGATCAAGTAACAGTGTTTTGATTCCATGATGAATCAAGCCGTAGTATGTATGACGATGAAGTAACATGGCGATCTCCTTATCAAGCTCATACGCTACTCTTTTGCAGCCTGCTTGACCTTCTGGATAATTCGATTTACTCCAATAATGCACATCTAGTGCCAATTCTATATTTGCAAATTAAAAAGTGTTGGAAGGTGCAAAATTCTCGTTCTGTAACCATCTTTGGATGACGACTTGAAGTGCATTTAACGTGGTGGGCTTTTCGAGTCTGTCATCCATGAGTTTCGAAATTAGCTCCAACTCTCTAGCTCCAGACTCACCAGATAAGGCAATGATTGGAACGGAAGATGTGATTTGCTTAATCCGTTGGCTTGCGTCAAATCCATTCATTACCGGCATTTGGACATCCATAAGAACGAGATCAATCTTGTGAGAGTGGAATAGTTCTACCGCAGAGGCTCCACTATTTGCTTGTAAGCTGTTGACTCCCAATCTTTTTAAATACATTTGTACCAAGGTGCGTTGCACCTCTTTGTCATCAACAATGAGCACTGTTGGTGCATCTTTACATACTTGTACGTGTTGAGCTGAATGATTTTCAGAATGTGATGCAGTTGCTTTCCAGCTATCAAAGTCCGGTGCTCTTAATGTCTCTGGTTTTGGTGCGTTTGGTACGACTGGGAAATACAAGTAGAATTCTGTGAACTCGTTCAATTCAGACTGGCACTCTATTCGTCCTCCGAAGGAGCGCATAACACGTTGGCAATAGCCCAAACCTAAGCCACTGCCTCCGCTTTTTTGATACGAGAAAAAGTCATCAAATATCTTGTGTAAGATACTGCTATCTATACCTGGCCCACTATCTCGGAAGATCAGAATGTTTTCGTAAGCCCCCGTCTGGGTACGAATCTCAATTTGACTGTCGGGATAAGAATCAAAATAGTAGATAGCGTTACGAATCAAATTGAAAATGACAAAGTTAAACAGGGTCTCATTTAACTTCGCGACAAAATCGTGTGCCTGTGGCAGGTTAATTCTCTCTATTATTTGATCGTTTTCAAAACCATAACGGCTTACTGCTTGGTCGATGGCTTTATGTATGGAAGTGAGAACTAAAGGCTCATGCTCTGGTGAACTGTCGCTAACTTCTCGTAAAATAATATCGATAAGTTGTCGACCGCGTTGTATAGCGGCTTCACCTTTATCAATTTCTCTTTTTAGCGTATCCAGTGAGGCGTTTGACTCTATATGCTGTTTTAAAGCTTCAAATTGTAATTGTACTTGAGCGAGAGGGTTACGCATTTCATGTGCAATGGAGTTAGCCAGCGCACGGCTTTGGCGTACCTTTCTATCGGCTTCAATGGTGCTCTGGATGCGAACTAATAACGTTTGCAGAGCTGAGATTTCTTCATTAGAAAACAGCTTATTATCTATTTTATGTGAAGAAATCAGCAAGTGAGTAACAGATTTTCCACGACCGAAGAGAGGCATAACGAGCGCAGTATTGCTTGAGCGCATGCGCTCGTAGAGCTTTCTCATCGACCCTTTAGAAGAGGAGGCATAATCAATTTCTTCAGACAACTCATCAAGCACGAGAACTGACTTGCTTGACGGCAGGTACTCTTCGTAAAACGTTTCTGTGTAATTGCTAGTGACTAGCTGTAGCTTGTTGTTTGGTATGTTAAGTAACGATGCCAACTGACGCATAGCATCATCTATTGAGCGTTTAAACTCTTCCTCTAACCCAAGGATTTGCTGAA
The DNA here is from genome assembly GCF_021728075.1 of Vibrio sp. D54. Taxonomy (NCBI): domain Bacteria; kingdom Pseudomonadati; phylum Pseudomonadota; class Gammaproteobacteria; order Vibrionales; family Vibrionaceae; genus Vibrio; species Vibrio sp. D54. Next base: position 143,924 of record NZ_JAKKCS010000007.1, read on the forward strand.
CGGGAGTGTGTCGTTTCCCATAAATAAAATACGAAGCGAAACGACTGACTCGCTTAAAAAGCAAGTGCCAAGTGATACCGATAAGCGCGCATAAAGGTACCGCAACAAGCCATTGGTTATCTTCAGAGATAGGAATAAATATCGCCCCTAGCGGCAGAACAAAAATGGCGCAGACTAAGAGCGCGCTTACCGTTAAGTACGTGAGATATTTAGCGCTGTAGAAGCGAGAGGTAAGTAGGGCATAGCCCACAAACAACATTTCGCTGATTGAAAGTGCTGGTGGTAACCAAGTTAGGGAGAAGTCGCCAAGGAAATACGTCATTCCAAGGTGTATCACTGCCGTAGATAACATGAATACCAAAATGCCAGAGATCATATAGTTGCTTTTTGCTAGCGTGAGCTTGCTGCTGTTCGCGCGCATGGCAATCAAGTTAAGCAGCGTTAGTACCACGAAAGCTAGCAAACTAATGAAAAAATATGAGGTATGTGGGCCAAATTCAATGACGAACTGGCTTGGAGCACTAATGGTGACATTTTCGACAGTAAGATTCGGCACTAAGTTGATGTACAGTGAATACGTTGCTAGTGCGACAAAGACGACTTTTTGCCAGACTTTGACCGCTGTTTTTTTAACATCTGCGGTTAACTGGCAAGAAAAATAGAATGCAAACGCAAAGGCGAAAAAAGACGCTAAGTTCGCTAACTTAGCCATAAAAATACCACCAACAGAGCCTAATTCTGGCAATAAATCGGTATGGAAATAGGCGTTGCTGCTTATCCAAACAATGATACAGCTGGAATAAGCGATGTAAGGCGCGTGATGCGAGCCTAAGATTGATTCACTCTTCTGTTTTAGGCGATAGCAGTAATACAGTAGCCAAGCGAATACTATTAGTACAGTCGCGTACAATGCCATTGCTTTTGGGTAAAAGAGACCGTGCAAATGAACATCAAGCATGCTCATTCACCTTTTTATCCATTCTTTTTGTTCGTACGCAATGTTTGTAGTCGCGAAATTGTATGTCTTGAAATGCTTCAACCATCATACCTAAATTCCAGAAACCGCGGTATGTCTTGGTACCGTCACCGTTAATGTCGCGGTATCCTGAGTGAAAGTAGGCACTTAAATCAATAGATTGATAGAAATTTAACATAAATACTTGCTCAATAATGGTAAAGCCGAGCTTATAGCCTGTTTTATAAAGCTCACTCATCATTGTTTTTTGCGCCAGATACAAAAAATACAGCTTTTGTTGGATGTTGCCTCCCACCGTAAGGCGCAGCACTTCGCAAACCGCTTCAGTGTTCTTTACACGAGATTGAAACTGAGCATCAAACTCAATAAGAGTGTGCTCATGAGTTAGAGCACGACACTCCAAAATACCCAGTTGATTGAGAACACTGTACCCATGATTAGGAAAGCAAAACTGCCATTGTTCGTTACTAAACTGTGGTGAGTAACTAAGCCAGTTATTTCGTTGATGCCAGCTTTGCACTAAAGCGGAGGAGACCATGATTGGTGAAGATGACGATTTGAGCAAGAGGGCAAAGTGCTGCCCTTTTTGCGAGAGTGATAAAAGAGGCAAGATTTCAAACCACTGTTCAGCTTGGACGAAAAGCTCAAGATTACTCAGTGTGATCGCTTCGGAAATCGGCATTAACGCAGCATGATTTGGCAGCATGACCTTAAGGTCGCAATCTGCGATATCTTCAATTAACACGCTAGTATAACTGTTGTCGTTAAACGGGAGCGGAGTAGGAATAGCAGCTTCGTTTGAAGGATATTTTTGTTTGATTGCTTCGATCTCGCATTGACACCAGAAAACCATCCAATGCGGGTAACAATCTGCGGCAAGTTGTTCAAGTAAACGAATCTCTTCGGAGAAACCTGTCGGATACTGTTGCACTAAATCTCGATAATCCATTAACTCAAATAGTGCAGAAAGACTTTTTGATGCGTGTTTAGGAAAGAGAGATTTAAGCAGTTTTATTCGATACAGAGCAACCTGTTGAAAAAGAGCATCTCGTTTTTGTTTCGTTAGGGTAAGAATAACTAAGTCAATCAGTGCCTGCTGCTTTGATTCGATCGGCACATTTGTTTTGGTGAGATATTCCAAAGATTGCTCAAGACTCATGATATAACCTAGTTCTAACGTTTTGTTATATTTTGTAATGGTTTATATCATTTTGAAAAATTTATGCCATCGGTTTCTATTTGTATAGTTACGTAATGCAAGAAAAGACAAAAAAACCGCTCATTATGAGCGGTTTTTGGTCTATTCAAGAAAGGGTTAGGCTTCTTGCTTTTTTAGCTCAGCTTCTGCCGTTTCTTCTTCAATTAGCGCATCAACGATAACTGCACATGCAGCATCACCTGTGATGTTCAGTGCTGTACGAATCATATCGAAAATACGGTCAAGAGCGAATAGCAGCGGTAGACCTTCAATTGGAATGCCAGCGGCAAGAAGCACGGCAACCACTAGGAAAGAAGGGCCAGGAACACCCGCTTGACCAACCGCACCCAATGTAGACGTTACGATAATTGCAATGTAAGCGCCCATGCCTAGATCGATATTGAACAGTTGAGCAAAGAAGATAGCAACCAAGCCATAGTAAATCGCATTACCTGACATGTTGATCGTTGCGCCTAGAGGCAGAACAAATGATGCAGTTGAATTTTTTACGCCCAGCTCTTTTTCACAGGTGTCCATTGTGACAGGCAGTGTTGCCATAGAAGACGCTGTTGAAAGCGCAACTGCTTGCGGTTTCTTCATTGAAGACAGGAATTTCTTCGCAGATGTCTTCGTGAAAACATGCACCATTGCTGGGTAAACAACGAAACCGAAGATTAGGATGGCGGCAACGTAAACAACGAACAGTTTAAACACCACCATTAGCGCACCAAAACCAAACGTACCGACGGCTTCTGCCATCAGACCAAATACACCGATAGGTGCAATGATCATTACTTTGTTGATCATCCAAACCATTGCGTCAACGATGCAGTTAACACCATTGATGATTGGTTCACGACGTTCTTTTGCTTGCTTAGAAATCGCAATACCAAAGAACATACAGAAAACGAGGATCTGTAGGATGTTTGCTTCATTTAGTGATTGGAAAACGTTGGTTGGGATCATACCAGTGATGGTTGCCCAGAAAGTAGGTAGTTCACCTTTTGAAGCGTATTCTGCTGAGAACATGCCTTCAACGCCAGAGACGTCGATACCCATGCCTGGTTGGAATACTTCACCCATAAATAGTGCAAGCGCAACGGCTAGGGCGGATGTTAAACCAAAATAACCTAGAGTGACGATACCAACTTTACCTGCTGACTGGCTGTTCCCAAGACCAGCGGCGCCAGAAATCAAGGCTACAGCGACCAAAGGAATAACCAACATTTTGATTAAGTTGATAAAGATAGCACCTAAAGGAGCGAACACTGTCGCATCATGACCCATCATGGCACCAACGGCTGTGCCCACGATCATGGCGATTACGACCTGTACGCCAATGTTGTTTAGCAAACTCTTTTCTTTTAACACTTCCACAACCTCTGTGCTAATAAAATGTAAAATCCTAAAATTACCCACTAACCATAAATGGATTTACGGATAATTATCTCGCCTTGCTTTTTACACTTATCGTTTACAATTGGCAATATGCAGCAAGGTATTATTGATGGATTAATCGATATTTTATTGACGAACGATAAAGTTTTGTTCAATGGCAAACGTTTGCTATTGATTTTTCTTATAAGGGTCGCGCTTAGGATTGTTCAAGTTTATTTCTCTTTATTTGTTTTCTTTTTGTTAATTTTAGCTGCTTTTGTATTTGCTATTGCAGTCAGAGTTTTTTAGTGACTTGGGTTGATGTTTATAACAATTCATCTCTTTCAAGCTCACACTTTTATTAATTTGCCTTCTGAAATGTTAATTGCTTTACATTCTTGGCTCTAATTGCGTTGTAAACATAATGTTAAATAATAATGACTGGTGAGACTCAAATGCTGACGATCCAGTGTTAAGGATAACTTGCTTAGTTAATGCTCCTGAGCTGATTAGACGAGAAAGACAAGTAAGAGGTGAAGAGACTATGATGAATCTTGCTGCTGCGTTACAAAGAAATGCTGCGAGTAAACCAGATAAAACGGCGTTGATATGTGGCGCTGAAAAGATAAATTATGCGCAATTTGATGCGATCGCCGGCAAGATCGCAGCATCTTTAATCAATAAAGGTGTAAAGCCAGGTGACCGCGTTACAATTTCATGCCCAAACATTCCTTTTTTCGCGTTTGTTTATTATGCAATACAAAAAGCTGGCGCGGTTGCAGTCCCATTAAATGTGCTTTTGAAAGCGCGAGAAATTAAGTATCACTTAGAAGATTCAAAAGCGAAGTTTTATTTCTGCTTTGAAGGGACGAAAGAACTGCCAATGGCAAAAGAGGGCGTCAAAGCCTTTGAACAAGTCGATACATGCGAAGGCATAGTCGTACTGACTCAATCTCAAGATGAAAGCTATTGGAATGGTGTAATAACTCTCAATGCGTTTATAGCCGATGTCCAACCGTTGCCGGATTATATACCGCGTAATGCGGATGATACTTGTGTGATTTTGTATACATCAGGGACGACAGGCTTACCAAAAGGCGCTGAGCTGACTCAGCAGAACATCATAATGAACGCTCTGGTGGCACAAAACATTATGGGCAGCCAGGCCGATGATATTCACTTAGTAACTTTGCCTTTATTTCATACATTTGGTCAAACCGTCCACTTAAATGCTAGTGTTTTGGGCGGGGCAACATTGGTGTTGGTGCCTAGGTTTGAGCCTAAACATGTTCTTGAGCTGGTGGAAAAACATAGGGTGACGATATTTGCTGGTGTGCCAACGATGTACATCGGTCTGCTTCATGTGCAGCATCAATTTGATACCTCGTCATTGCGTGTTGCAGTAAGCGGTGGTGCGTCATTGCCAACCGAAATCTTTCGAACCTTTGAAGAAACATTTAATGTGCCGATCTTAGAAGGGTACGGCTTGTCGGAGACAAGTCCTATTGCATGTTTTAATCATTTGGATCAGGAGCGTATACCAGGCTCGGTAGGTCAACCGGTTCAAGGTGTCGAAGTAAAAGTTATCGACATTGAAGGCAATGCACTACCGATAGGCGAAGAAGGTGAGATTGTTGTGCGTGGTCATAATGTTATGAAGGGATATCTTGACCGCCCAGAAGTTACTGAATCTGCGCTACAAAATGGTTGGTTCCATACTGGTGATGTGGGCCGCTTTGACAGTTCAGGTAATTTATTTATTGTCGATAGAATGAAAGATCTGATCATTCGAGGTGGATTTAATGTTTATCCCAGAGAAATTGAAGAAGTTTTCATGACTCATCCTGCAGTTTCAATGGTAGCGGTGATAGGGATTCCAAATGAAGAGTATGGCGAAGAGATAAAAGCCTACGTTGTACTTAAACCAAAAGAATACATTGACGCCGATTCATTACAAAAGTGGGGTAAAGAGCAATTAGCCTCGTTTAAATATCCTCGTTATGTCGAAATTCGTGAACACCTCCCGATGAGTGCGACAGGAAAGATTTTGAAACGTGAGTTGAAATCTGAATTGAATATAGCTTAGTCAATTCAATGGTTTTTGTGTCACAGCACCACTTGCTTAAGTGCAAATGGTGTTGTGCTCTTGACCAATTAGATGCATAAGGTTTTTAGCTATCGTTAGACAATACTTACCGTTTGTTGAATGGATCTATTGCTCGAGTTCTTTAAAGTATTCTTCTAAGCGTTTCGGATTGGTAATGGTTACTGAGCCATAGTTTAGCTCTAGCATCCCAATACTTTCTAATCGTTTTAGTATCTTGTGTACGCTCTGACGAGTTAGCCCCATCATGTTAGCGATATGTTCTCTTGTTACCCTGACAACGCATGGTCGAGTATCGATCGCTTGATTAAGTTGGTATTCAGCAAGTAGCAGCAACCTTTTGGCGACTCGTTCTTCAATTCCTCTAATCGCGTCATCTTCGATAACAGAAATAGCAGACCACAAGCGGCGGCTAAGTAAGTCGAGTATAGTGGGGTAACTTTGAGGGTATTTGGCGAGTAATTGGCGAAATTTATCTCCAGGAAGCTCCATTACAGTCACGTCAGAATGCGCGGTCGCACCAAAAATACGAGGCATGCCGGGAGAAAAAACATTGTCTCCAAACCAGCCACCAGCTTCGAAAATCATCAGTGTGACTTCTTTGCCTTTTGAACTAATTGAGTTCACTCTCACTGCACCTTGAGCTATGACCATAAGAGAAGATTGAAGCGCACCTTTATTGCAAATCAGTGCTTTTTCGTCGAAGCAGCGAACCTTAGTCATTTGCGCTGCTTCACTAAGCCCTTTATCTGGCAGCCCTGATAGTACAGGACATTTGGCTAGCAGTGTTTTGACTTCTTCCATGTAGCAACCTTACTGCACATTGCTTTATTGAGTTAGTTAAGTTACCCAAGCTTAACACTCTTTGAGTGCTCTGCTTGAGATAGATTTGGAAAGTGCGGGCGTTGAACAAAAAATGACGTGGCATAAACGCGATAGTAAGAAAACGCCCACTAAACATAATGTTAAGCGGGCGTTGTTGTGTCATATCAAACTGAAATTATTTTTGAGTGGCGGCTTTCATTGCAGAAACGAATTCACCTAGCTTGTCGAGCATAATTTGTGGCTGATCAACGTTCGCTTCAATGATTTTGACCACGGCTGAACCAGAAATTGCACCAGCGGCGCCAGATTCTAGTGCTTGTTTCACCTGTGCAGGCTCTGAGATGCCAAAACCAAGTAGTGCTGGTGGCGCATCAAATTGGTTCAGTCTATCCAGCATATGACCTACAGGCATGTTTGCTTTGGTTTCTGCGCCAGTAACGCCAGCACGAGATAGTAGGTAAGTGTAGCCGCCACCTAACTCTGATACTTGCTTCAGTGTTTCATCACTTGCCGTTGGTGGTGCGATGAAGATTGGGTGAATACCAAACTTCTCTGCAGCAGCAACAAATTCAGCACTTTCATTAGTTGGTACGTCTGCAATCAAAACAGAATCGATGCCTGCTTTTGCACAACGCTCATAGAAGTTCTCGATACCACGAGAGTAAACAAGGTTCGCGTACATCAGAAGACCAATAGGCAACTCTGGGTATTTAGCTCGGATCTTACCGATTTGCTCGAAGCAGATATCTGGAGTTGCACCTGAATCTAACGCGCGAATGTTAGCGCCTTGGATGGTTGGGCCATCGGCTAGCGGATCTGAGAATGGAATACCAAGTTCAAGGGCATCTGCGCCAGACTCAACCAGTGTTTCCATGATTTTGTAAGACTGCTCTGCGTTTGGATCGCAAACCGTTACGAACGGTACAAATGCGCCTTGGTTCTTTTCGTTTAGGCGCGCAAACATCTTCTCATAACGGCTCATTAGATCGCTCCTTTTTCTTCTAGGATGGCATGTACAGTGAAGATATCTTTATCACCACGACCAGATAGGTTAACAACCAGCAATTGCTCTTTTTCTGGATTCTCACGTGCCATACGCAGTGCGTGTGCCACGGCGTGAGAAGATTCAAGTGCAGGGATGATGCCTTCATGGCGTGCAATCTCTTGGAATGCTTCTAGCGCTTCATCGTCTGTCACGTTGTCGTATTCAGCACGGCCAATTGCGTTTAGGTGTGCGTGCTGTGGACCAACTGAAGGGAAATCAAGGCCAGCAGACACCGAGTAAGACTCTTCTACTTGGCCGTTTGGATCTTGCATCAATGGTGCTTTCATACCGAAGAAGATGCCTGTTTTACCATGCTTAAGTGGTGCACCGTGCTGGTCAGTATCGATACCTTTACCTGCTGGCTCAACACCAATTAGGCGAACGCTTTCTTCTTCGATGAAGTCAGCAAACATACCAATCGCGTTTGAACCACCGCCCACACATGCGATAACCGCATCAGGAAGACGACCTTCACGTGCCAAAATCTGATTCTTCGTTTCTTCACCAATCATGCGTTGGAAGTCACGCACGATCGTTGGGAATGGGTGAGGGCCTGCCGCTGTACCTAGTAGGTAATGCGCATCTTCATAAGTTGCAGACCAGTCGCGTAGCGCTTCGTTACATGCATCTTTAAGTGTCGCTGAACCCGAGTGGACAGGAATAACTTCTGCGCCCATTAGCTTCATACGGAATACGTTCGGGCTTTGACGTTCAACGTCTTTTGCACCCATGTAAACGCGACACTTAAGGCCAAGTAGTGCACACGCTAGTGCGGTTGCAACACCGTGTTGGCCTGCGCCTGTTTCTGCGATGATTTCGTTTTTACCCATGCGTTTCGCAAGCAGAGCTTGACCTAACACTTGGTTGGTCTTGTGCGCGCCACCGTGAAGTAGGTCTTCACGTTTTAGGTACAGTTTGGTTTTCGTACCTTTGGTTAGGTTACGAGTTAGAGTCAAAGCCGTTGGACGGCCCGCATACTCTTGAAGAAGCGTCATGAATTCGCTGCGGAATTCTGGATCTTCTTGCGCGTCGATAAACGCTTGCTCTAGTTGCTCCAGTGCTGGAACTAGAATTTGCGGAACGTACTGACCGCCGTATTCGCCAAAGTAGGCATTCAGTTTTGCCATCGTTATATTCCTTCTCGTATTTTTCGCTACGAATAGCTTTAAATTTTTTAGCTGATGTCCAGCTTTAGTAGTTGCGAATGGCGGTGAAGGCCGCAAGCAACTTCTGTGAATCTTTTTTGCCTGGTGCGCTTTCTACACCAGAGTTTAAATCTAATCCCAAGCAACCTAGTGTCGCTGCTTGTTGAGCATTTTCTGGCGACAGTCCGCCCGCTAGCATAATTTGACTTGGGTCGCCGATCAGTGACCAGTCGAACACTTGTCCGGTTCCACCTGTTTGAGTGCCAACTTGTGCATCTAATAGGTGACGGTCAATGTTGTCCGAAAGCAGTTCTGGCTTCGCATCTGTCACACCGTAAGCTTTCCAGATTTCAACACATGCTGGTAGCTCTGCTTTTAGCTGATTAACGTAAGCTTGGTCTTCTTGACCGTGCAGTTGCACCGCTTTTAAACCCAAAGAGGTCACGACAGAAGCAACAAAATCGATATCGTGATTTTGGAACACGCCTACGTAGTTAAGTGGAGCACCGCTCATGGTTAAGCGCGCACCTTCAAGGTCGACCGCACGCTTCGAATTCTCGACAAAAATCAGACCACCAAATACCGCACCAGCTTGGTACGCTTTCGCTGCGTCATCTGGGTGCGTTAAGCCACAGACTTTGTTTTCGCCTAACGTCACTTTACGTACTGCAAGTTCAAGGTTGTCTTCCGCCATCAGTGAACTACCAATCAAGAAGCCGTCTGCGTATTCCGCTAAATCACGAACTTGTTGATGGGTATAAATGCCAGATTCTGAGATTACTGTTGCGTTAGGAGCCAGTTCACGAATGGTCGGTGCCAGTTCTTTAGTACGATTCAAATCGGTACTTAGGTCGCGAAGGTTACGGTTATTAATGCCGATAACGCGTGCGCCTAGCTTAACGGCACGATGAAGCTCTTCTTCGTTGCTGACTTCGGTCAAGATACCCATGTTCAGGCTGTGCGCTGCTTCCTCTAGCGCTTTGTACTCTTCGTCATTAAGGACAGAAAGCATAAGTAGCACGGCATCAGCACTGTAATGACGCGCTAGGTAAACTTGGTAGGTATCTACCATGAAGTCTTTGCACAGAACCGGTTGTTTGACTTGACCACGCACTTGAGGAAGAAAGTCAAAGTTACCTTGGAAGTACTTCTCGTCTGTTAGGACTGAAATCGCATCAGCATGGTTGTTGTAAACCGATGCAATGTAATCCAAGTCGAAGTGATCACGAATCAAACCTTTAGAAGGAGATGCCTTCTTACATTCGGTGATGAAGGCCGTCTTTTCGCCACTCAGAGCATCGTAGAAGCTGCGGTCCGATGGCAGCAAATCAGACTTAAATGTGCTTAGCGGTTGAGACACCTTACGGTCTGCTACCCACTGATATTTGTCGCGGACAATTTTCGCCAGTACTTCTGCCATTTCTGCTTCTTTCTTAGAAACGTGTTCAGACAGGTTGTCAGCTTGCTGAGTGTTGAAGTCAGTCATGTTCTTCAATTCCTTAAGCGTGTGCGGCAAGTTGTTGTACCAATTGGTACGCCTTGCCTGAATTCATTGCCTCAATCGCTTGTTGCGTGTTGGCTTTTAAATCTTCGTGGCCGAATAGACGCATTAGCAGAGCAACGTTTACTGCCACTGCGCCCAATTGTGCGTCTGTACCTTTACCCGTCAGAATATTGGTAATGATCGCTTTGTTTTCTTCAGGATCGCCACCTTTGATCGCTTCTAGGGGGTGCGCTTCTAGACCGAAGTCTGCAGGCGTTAGTTTGTATTCTGTGATCTTACCGTCTTTGATTTCGGCAACGGTTGTTTCACCATGAATCGCCACTTCATCCAAGCCACTGCCGTGTACTACAGCGGCGCGCTTCATACCCATTTGTAGCATGGTTTCTGCGATAGGACGAACCAGTTCTTCACTGTAAACGCCCATCAACTCGATGTTAGGACGAGCAGGGTTAATCAGTGGGCCAAGAATGTTAAAGATAGTGCGTGTTTTCATGGTTTGACGCACTGGCATCGCATGTCGCACACCACCGTGGTACTGAGGTGCAAATAGGAAAGCAACACCGATATCGTCGACCGCTTTGCGCGTATCGTCTGCGCTCATAGCTAGGTTGATACCAAATGAATCAAGAAGATCAGAAGAACCAGATTTGCTTGAAACGCTTCGGTTACCGTGTTTCGCTACTTTTAGACCACATGCTGCAGCAACAAACGCCGCAGTGGTTGAAATGTTGATGGTGTTGTGACCGTCGCCGCCAGTACCTACGATATCTGCGAAGTCATAATCTGGACGAGGGAATGGGTTTGCGTTTGCCAGCAGTGCTTTCGCCGCGCCTGCAATTTCGTCTGGCGTTTCGCCTTTGATTTTTAGTGCAGTCAGTGCTGATGCCATCAAAATTGGATGTAGTTCACCACGGATAATGATGTCGAATAGCTGTTGGCTCTCTTCCTGAGTAAGCGATTCTTGCTCGTACAGTTTGGTAATAATAGGGTTGATGATTGCTTCCATATTTCCTCTCCTAAATTTCTTATGTGCCAAGTGCTTTTTAAGCAGTGAGTGGGTTCGCTGAAGTTTGTTCTTCAAGTGCCCACTCAATGGCATTTGCCAACAGTGTTGCTCCGTAGGTCGTCATAATAGATTCCGGGTGGAACTGGAACCCGCAAACTTTATCTTCTTCATGTACAACAGACATTACCAAATCATCCACTTCTGCTGTGATGGTTAGGCTCTCAGGAACCTTGGTCGCAACCAGCGAATGGTAACGTGCAATTGCAAGTGGTGATGGTAGGTTTTGGTAAATCGCATGGTTTTGGTGCTCCATCATAGAGACCTTACCGTGAATGATTTCGCCTGCGCCAGCAACAGTACCGCCGTACGCTTCAACAATCGCTTGGTGACCAAGACAAATGCCGATCATCGGCACTTTGCCTTTCATACGTTGGATAAGCTCTGGCATTGAGCCTGCCTCTGAAGGTGCACCAGGACCTGGTGATAGCAGAACCACTGGGTTTTCAAGCTCGTTTACCGCTTGTTCAATGGTTTCTGCTGGGATGTTGTTTCGGTAAATCTTGACTGAGTGACCTAGCGAGCGGAATTGATCCACAAGGTTGTAGGTGAACGAGTCAAAGTTGTCGATAAAAATGATATTAGCCATCTCTGAACCCTATTCCTTATTGTGACTTATGAGCTGCTTGGATAGCAGAGATTACCGCTTGTGCTTTGCCGCGCGTTTCGTCTGCTTCCGCTTGTGGATCAGAGTCGAACACCACGCCAGCACCAGCTTGAACTTGAGCAATACCGTTTTCAACGTACGCTGAGCGGATCACGATACAAGTATCTAATGTACCTTCGCCAGTGAGGTAACCCACAGCACCGCCGTAGCTACCGCGTCGTGCGCCTTCTACATCACGAATCAACTGCATGGCACGAATCTTTGGTGCACCAGTGAGCGTGCCCATGTTCATACATGCTTGGTATGCGTGCAGCGCGTCTAGGTCTTCACGCAGTTGACCAACCACACGAGATACCAAGTGCATTACGTGGCTGTAGCGGTCGACTTTTAGAAGGTCTGCTACGTGGCGAGTGCCAGCTTGAGCAATACGAGCGACGTCGTTACGTGCTAAGTCAACCAACATCATGTGCTCTGCGTTTTCTTTCATGTCGGTACGCAGTTCAAGTTCGATGCGGCTATCTAGGTCGAAATCAATCTCGCCGTTAGGGCGCTTACCGCGGCGGCGAGTGCCTGCGATTGGGTAGATTTCAATTTGGTTAGTGTCGGTTTCGTACTTAAGCGCACTTTCTGGTGATGCGCCAAACAGAGTGAACAGCTCATCTTGCATGTAGAACATGTAAGGGCTTGGGTTACTTTGTTTCAGTTCTTTGTAAGCCGCTAGTGGAGAAGGGCAAGGTAGAATGAATCGGCGAGATGGTACAACTTGGAATACATCGCCTTTCACTACGAACTCTTTTAAGTCGCGAACGGTTTGGCAGAAGTCTGCATCAGACACGCTAGGTTCTACCGTTACATCTGTTATTTGCTCTGCACTCGGCAACAGTTTTGGCGCTGCACACTGGGCGCTAATTTCTGCAATACGAGTCTCTAACGCTGTTTTCTCTGAACCATCAACAAACAACGTCGCTTGAAGCTGGCAAGATTCCGTTTGATGGTCGACAACAAGTAGTGTTTCCGCGACGTAGAAAACGTAATCTGGACACTGATTTGTTGCTTCGGCATTACCAAGCGGCTCAAAGTTTGCGACTAAGTCGTAGGCAAACAGACCACCAAGGAAAATCGCGTGTTTGTCTTGCTGTGAAATATCAAAACTATGCTGAACCAAACGCAGCGCATCGAAAGAAGAGGCTTCACGTAGGCGAGAGTCTTCATCTAACGTGTCGCATGGCTGGTTAAACTGCAAAGTTAGCGTTTCGCCATCGAACTTGCTCTCAACGTCACCACGGATGTTCTGGTTTAGGTGAGACAGTAGGTTTTTACCGTTATTGGTCAAGGCGTGCATGCTAACGGTATGGCCGAAGCAAACAATGCGAACCGCTGAATCTACGATCAGCAGGGATTTTAAATTTTGCTTTGAATCGATCTCAGCAGATTCCAGCAATAGGCTGTCAGTTTTGTTCTCACATAGTGTGTGGAACAAGCGAGTCGGGTCTTGAGTATAAGGGACGGAAGCCGTTAGCACTTCAAGCTGTCCAAGTTTCTTAATTTCAATGGCCTTGTTCACAAGACCTCCTTGTAGCTGTTTAAATCTTCCTGCCGTACATAGTCGCATAAAGCAAACGTTCTCCCAATCTAGAGTTGGCTATATTCGATTAATGTTTAGGCAGTTGAATGTGAAATGAGCAACAAAACAAAAAAGCCCGCTTAAGTAGCGGGCTTTACAACGTTTGGTTCTATAAACTAGAAGTATACGTTTGCCCACCAAGAACTAGTCCAAGTGCGCCACCAAGCAAGATCTGATGAGTTTGCCTTATTAAGACAAACCGCAACTTTCGCTTTTTGGTTTTGGTTAAATTCTTGTAACATGGTGAACCTTAAATTACGTACTTTGTATTTGTGTACTAGTTAACTAGTGCGAGAGTAAAAAGTCAACCCCAAAACGGCATTAAAACGATAAAAATATGAGAATTGATTTACATAGTCACACCACTGCATCGGACGGTCGGTTAGAACCTAAAGATTTAGTGGAAAGGGCGCTGAGTTTTGATATCGAGGTTTTGGCGATCACTGATCACGATACGGTTGACGGTTTGGCGTTAGCTAAGCAATACGTTCAAGATAATAATTTGCCGATAAAAATCATCAATGGCATTGAGATATCGACCGTCTGGCAAAACAAAGACATTCATATTGTCGGCCTGAATATTGATCCGGAAAATGAACAATTATCTGCCCTCATAGAACAGCAGAAGCAGCATCGCATAACACGATCTGAGTTAATTGCAGAGCGACTACAAAAAGCAACTCGAGTAGGTGTGCTTGAAGAGGTAAGGCAAATCGCCGGTGATGCTCCAGTGACAAGAGCGCATTTCGCGAAATGGTTGGTAGATAATGGTTACGCAAAAACCATGCAAATGGTGTTTAAAAAATACCTAACGCGTAATAACCCAGGTTATGTACCACCGAATTGGTGTTCGATGAAGGATGCGGTTGATGCTATCCATGCGGCTGGTGGAATGGCGGTATTAGCGCATCCTGGCAGATATAAGTTGACAGCGAAGTGGATTAAGCGTCTTCTAGCAGCGTTTGTCGAAGCAGGTGGTGATGCGATGGAAGTTGCACAGCCACAGCAAGCGCAACAAGAAAGGCGCAACTTGGCTGATTATGCTATACAATACAAACTATTAGCCTCTCAAGGCAGTGATTTTCACTACCCATCACCGTGGATGGAGCTAGGAAGGAACCTATGGTTGCCTGCTGGCGTCGAACCAGTTTGGAAAGATTGGGGAATAGATCCTTCGTTGAATAATACTCAGTAATACGAAGTCGAGAACCCATAAAAATATAGAGCCGAGAGGCTCGATAATGAGGAATTACAATGAGCCAGTTTTTTTACGTTCACCCAGAAAACCCACAGGCTCGCTTGATTAATCAAGCAGTAGCAATCATTCGTAACGGCGGCGTTGTGGTTTACCCTACTGATTCAGGGTATGCACTTGGCTGTCAGTTGGAGAACAAACAGGCACTGGAACGAATCTGTCAGATTCGTCGTCTGGATGATAAGCATAACTTTACTTTGCTGTGTCGTGATTTGTCGGAGCTTTCTCTCTATGCGCGAGTGGATAACTCTGCATTCCGACTGCTGAAAAATAACACACCAGGTCCTTACACCTTCATCTTCAAAGGCACAAAAGAGGTGCCGCGTCGTTTGATGAATGCAAAACGTAAGACCATCGGTATCCGTGTTCCAGACAATCAAATTGCCTTGGACTTGTTGGAAGCATTAGGTGAGCCGATGATGTCTACGTCGTTGATTCTACCTGGCAGTGACGTAACAGAATCTGATCCAGAGGATATTCGCGATAAACTAGAACATGCGGTTGATGTGATTCTTAATGGCGGTTACTTAGGTGAACAACCTACGACTGTAATTGACTTTAGCGAAGGTGAACCTGTTGTGGTTCGTTTGGGATCTGGTGACCCTGCACCATTCGAATAGTAGACGCACACCACCGTCAAACAAAATAGGAGGCATCGCGCCTCCTATTTTAGTTGTCATATCGAATATCTCATTGAACTTAACTGATTGAGGTTAAGCGAAATCGAAAATGTCGATACCATTTTGTTCTGCATAGTTGATGTATGCAGAGCTCACACCGTTTAGTGTCACTTCAACATTGTATTCATCACTTGAGAATACTGCCCAGCCACATTCATTGTAAGATAAAGTCAGATCATCCGCTGAATCCAAGAACGTATCTCGAATGCCATCGTTATCAGTGTCTCGGCCCATATCAAAGACAAGTTTGTCATGGAAAATATTAAAATCGACAATGTCGGCTTTAACATCAATATCGTTGGAAGACACTGGCTGATCAGGTACACCAATAGCCAGGCGGTTTGTAAGCACGAAGGTGTCGTCTCCACAGCCACCGCTCAGTACCGATTCACCATCACCAACAACGAGCGTGTCGTTACCCCAGCCACCACTCAAGTAGTTGTTGCCTGAATAATCAAAAATTGTGTCGTCGCCACAGCCACCAAAGAGTTTGTCGTTTCCTAATCCGCCGGATAGGAAATCGTTTCCAAAGCCGCCAGAAACAAAGTCGTTACCTCGGCCACCAAGCAAGGTATCATCTCCCCAGCCACCGAAGACAATATCATTACCTCCGTATCCTACAAACTTATCATCACCACAGAAGCCGAAGAAAATATCGGTTGTTTCAGAGCCTTTTGTGCCTGTCATATCGTCATCTTGAGATGTCCCAAAAATCCAATTTAGGTCGAGATTTAGCATAGACATTGTTCTATTCCTTTTTGTCTGATTTATGCCAATCGCCGAGAGTGCAGAGCGAACTTAGTGAGTCAGAGTACACGATAGCATTAGTGTTATTTTTGATGTGAACTAATGACTTAAAGACAATTTTTGTCTTGTTACCCACGACCTTGTTTTGCTATGAGTGCTCATTGCCTGCGGTGATTGGTATTACTTAGCAGCAAACAGGGACGGCTTATTCTTCGTTGCTTTCTAGCAATACGAACAGTAAACACACCCCAAGTGGTTATTGTTGTAACCCTGACAATTTTATCAGGTACCGCGTGGTTAAAGTGGTTCAGGAAGACCGATATTAGTGGGATTCTCGTTGAGCAATGCCTGCTTTAAGTAGTAAAAAAGTTGCAGAATAGGACAAATATTTCGGTCATTTTTGAAGTGAATTTTGGTGTAGAGAATGGCGCCGATTTAGCTTACATTAACTAAGAAAGTTACGTATAATGTCCGACCGAAAAATCCCACTGAAATGGGTAAATAGCAAAATGCAGACCAATCCTGGTCTAGACGTCTGTGAAGACGACACATAGGTAGATAAATGAGCGAAAAGTTACAAAAAGTATTAGCACGTGCTGGTCACGGTTCTCGTCGTGAGATTGAATCGTTAATTAAATCTGGTCGCGTTAGCGTGAACGGTGTAGTCGCTAAGCTTGGTGAAAGACTTGAAGACGAGAGCAGCGTAGTTCGTATCGATGGTCACATTGTCTCTGCAAAGATTCAAGAAGAAGTGATTTGTCGTGTACTTGCGTACTACAAACCTGAGGGTGAACTGTGTACTCGTCACGATCCAGAAGGTCGTCGTACTGTTTTTGATCGTCTGCCAAAAATTCGTGGCTCTCGTTGGATTTCAGTTGGTCGTCTGGATGCGAACACTTCTGGTCTTCTACTTTTCACAACGGATGGTGAACTGGCGAACCGCTTAATGCACCCAAGCCGCCAAGTTGAACGTGAATACCTAGTACGTGTGTTCGGTGAAGTAACTGAACAGAAAGTTCGTAATCTAGTAAAAGGTGTTGAACTGGAAGACGGTTTAGCTCGCTTTGAAGATGTTGTTTACGCGGGTGGTGAAGGCATGAACCACACGTTTTACGTTGTTATCAACGAAGGTCGTAACCGCGAAGTTCGTCGACTATGGGAATCGCAAGAGTGTACCGTTAGCCGTCTGAAACGTGTTCGTTACGGCGACATCTTCTTAGACAAGAAACTGCCTCGTGGCGGTTGGATGGAGCTTGACCTGAAAGAAGTAAACTACTTGCGTGAGCTTGTAGAGCTTCGTCCAGAGAAAGAAACCATGCTTGATCTGAACAAAGACAACACGTCACGCAAACGTGAGCGTGCACGCAGCCAAAAAATTCGTCGCGCAGTTAAGCGCCATGAAGAGCGTGTTAACACGCCAAAAGGCCGCAGCAACAACCCTTCTCGTCGTAAGCCGAAGAAGACTGCTGGTGACCAAGGCGCACGCAACAAGCATCGTTAATCGATAGCAAAACATCAGAAAGGCTTGCCAATTCGGCAAGCCTTTTTCTTATCTGTTACATAACAAAAGGATCTAAAGCCGATATAGAGCAGGGTGCTTTGTATAAACAAATATCTCAGCTAAACGAAAACAACAGATAAAAAAATACCAGCACTAGGCTGGTATCTTTGTTCATGATGAAGAAACGTTAATCGCGTTTCCAAAGCATATGGCAGAACTTATGTTCAGGGTCTCGGCTGATTAGCATACGAGCAAATACGTCATCAAGAACGTCATTTTCCTCATTTACTAGGCCGATACGAACCTCTGCATATACTTCTTTGTCGATCTCGAAGCCAACATGTTCAACCCAGTCATCACCGGTTTCAACAAGTTCTGCGGCACCACGATCTTCAAATTGCGCAGTAAACAGAATCACGTCAGCAGGCTCTAGGTTATCTGGAGCCATCTCAAGGAAAATGTCGTACGCTGCGTCAATGACGTCGTCGTAAGAAATCAAATCAGACATGCTTATGCTCGGCTCATGTATTTACGTTCAGCTGTGTTAATGATAACACGGTCACCAGTTGCAATGTACTCAGGAACCTGGATGACAAGACCTGAAGCGAAGCGTGCTGGTTTAGTACGAGCAGATGCAGAAGCACCTTTGATTGAAGGGTCAGTTTCTTCAATCACTAGCTCAACAGAAGATGGTAGTTCAATACCCACTGCAGCACCGTTAACAAGGATAATGTGGATACCTTGTGTATCTTCGTTGATGAACAGCATGTCGTCTTCAACTTCATTGTGCTTGAATGTGTATTGTGAGTAGTCTTCGTTATCCATGAAGATGTGCTCATCGCCGTCAGCGTATGAGTACACAACTGCACGTTTGTTCATCTCTACCGTTTCAACAACGTCATCAGACTTGTAACGCTCATCTACACGTGCGCCCGTGTTTAGATCTGTACAACGCATTTTGTAGATTTTAGCGCCGCCACGACCGCCAGGAGTCGTTACTTCGATGTCTTTAACTAGAAGAGTTTTACCATTAGACTCGATTGCGAAGCCTTTTTTGATTTCACTTGCCTTTGGCATTGTATATTCCTATTCATACTTATTAAGCAAAACTCGGTGATTATAGCGCTAAGTTAGCCGCCTAGCATTAAAATTCATTGCAGAAATTTGTTGTTACTCCCATGACTAAACACCTGAATGGACTTGATTCAGTGAGTCGGCTAAGAGAACATATAGTCCAACTTCTTGAACCATCTGAGAACACGTTTTAAGTCATGTCTCTGCCTGTTATCGATCCTAAACAACCATTTCAACCAGAGTTTGCGCCTTTAATTAGGGAAGTCACCGCTTGTCTCAAAGGTGGACTGGGGCAAAACTTACACAGCGTTTATGTATACGGTAGTGTTGCTCGTAAAACAGCGATCGCAGGAAGGTCGAACTTAGACCTGGTTGTCGTTACTCAATCATCCTTTGAGCACAATCGCGCGACTTTGCTCAACACAATTAAGTGGCGTGCGCAGCAGAGTTACCCTCACGTTAATGGTGTATCGGTCCGTACAGCCTTAGTGAGCGAAGTAGCTAATTTAGACAGTATTTTCACTTGGGGCTTTATGCTTAAGCATTGCTGTGTCTGTGTTTATGGTGATGATCTAGCAGACTGTTTTGGTGATTACGTCCCAAGTTGGGAAATTGCTAAGCACTGGAATATGGATGTGGAAGATTGGATTACGGCTTATCGCAAAAAAATCGTACAAGCGAAGACGATAGAAGAGCAGGTGGCCGCCCAGCGCGTGATTGCTAAAAAGTTACTAAGAGCGTCATACTCTTTGGTGATGTATCGAGATAAACGTTGGTTTGATGACCCCGTAGAGTGTGGCAAGGTATTCTTAACTTATCATCCTGAAAAGCAGCTTGAGATCGAGCGGCTAGAAATTTTACTTTCTGGCCGGGGGATTCCCAAGCGTTCTGTTATCGGGCTAATTGATGCGTTTGGTGATTGGTTAGTCAAACAGTACCAGAAAACAGAGTTTCGTATCGGCTAAAACAACCCCATTTGTGGCGCTGAAAGCCTGTCAAAGTCCGTCCCAATGAAAGGGAGAATCGCATCTGCAACGGGTTTGAGTTGTTTATCAATGTAATGTTGATAATCAATCGGGCTATTGAGGTACTCATAAGGTTCAGGGCCGTTCACGGTAATAATGTATTCAATTCGTCCTTTGTTTTGATACTGTAATGGGCGGCCAAGCTTGGCATTTATCTCATCCGCTAAACGAGCTGCACGCACTTGTGGCGGGACGTTCTTCTGATACTCATGCAGTTTTCTGCGCAGTCGCTTTTGATACACCAACTGTTCATCAAATTCACCGTTGTTAGTTTTCTCAACCATCTCTCGGACATAGTCGCTTGGATCTTCACCATGGAAAATCATGCTATAGAGTGTATTTTGAAATTTCTGTGCTAACGAGGTCCAGTCAGTACGGGCACTTTCTAACCCTTTAAATACAATCCGTTCTTGCTCTCCTTCACCGATTAAACCCGCATAGCGCTTTTTCGAGCCAGTTTCTGCGCCACGAATCGTTGGCATAAGGAATCTGCGATAATGGGTTTCATACTCGATTTCCAACATAGATGTTAGGTTGTACTCAGAACGCAGGTGTTCTTGCCACCAAGAGTTGATGTAATCAACTAATTGATTTCCAACAGCGTCAGCTTCTACTTGACTGTATGGTCGATTCAACGACACGAATGTGGAATCCGTATCGCCGTAAATCACTTGATATCCTTGCTCCTCAATCAGCACCTTAGTTTGCTTCATGATTTCATGTCCGCGCATGGTAATACTAGAAGCTAACCGAGTATCAAAGAAACGACATCCCGATGAGCCCAGTACGCCATAAAAGGAGTTCATGATGATTTTGATTGCCTGAGAAAAAGCTTTTTCATTGTTCTTCTTTGCAACATCACGTGCTGCCCAAAGCTTTTCAATCATTTCTGGTAAAAAGTGTTTCGTACGATGGAACTGCCCACCGCGAAAGCCAGGTACAGCCTGATTTTCTTCTTTTCCAATATCGAGCAATAACCCTTCAACTAAACCCATAGGATCAATCAAGAAAGAGCGAATAATCGATGGATATAGACTCTTAAAATCCAATACTAAAACAGAATCATATAGGTTAGGGATGGAATCCATCACGTAACCTCCGGGGCTGGCAATCCAATTTTCAGGGTGTAGGTTTGGGGCAACGTAGCCTGCTCGGTGTATCTGAGGCATGTATAGGTTTGTGAATGCTGCAACCGAACCGCCGACACGATCCAGTTCGACACCAGTGAGACGAGAGCGCTCTATTGCAAAGTCAAGCAGGTGAGTGTGATTGAAAATCTTATTCACTAACACGCAGTCTTGTAAATTATATTTAGCCAGCGATGGTTTGTCGGAGCGGTACATACGATTGATCTCATCCATGCGGTCATGCACGTTGTGGATTTCTTTACCTTCCCCCAAGAGTTCTTGAGATACAGACTCTAATGACCAAGATCGAAAGTGGTAAGTCGCCGTTTTTAGCGTATCGATACCATCCATCACAACTCGCCCGGGAATGGAGATAAACCCTTGTTGGCTTTGAGATGAACTTCTGAAAAAGCTGGCTTGGTCTGCTCTGCCAAGCATTAGCTTCATGTTGTGCCATTCTGCTCGTTTGTGTAGCAGACGAAAGTCAAAATCAATGACATTCCAACCGACAATGACATCGGGGTCGAATTTTTTAAACCAATCGATGAGTGCTTCTAGAAGCGCCTTTTCATCCTGGACCCATTGTATCGGTGTCTCCGAAGGTTCTGGTTCTCCGATCATGATAACGCGGGAATCCATGACGCTGTCTAATCCGATTGAGTAAAGAATGCCTTTCTCAGAGCATTCTAGATCTAACGAGACAACGTTTAACTTCGGCTCATATTGCCCCGCACGGCATTTTGCGCTCTGGACGCGTTGGTAGCCATTGGTGCGAGTCACATTGCCTGTAAACTCGATACTGCCTTTGATAAAACGCTCCATTAGGTAGCGATCGGCGAGGCGA
The DNA here is from genome assembly GCF_021728075.1 of Vibrio sp. D54. NCBI lineage: Bacteria > Pseudomonadati > Pseudomonadota > Gammaproteobacteria > Vibrionales > Vibrionaceae > Vibrio > Vibrio sp. D54. The sequence goes on from NZ_JAKKCS010000007.1 coordinate 165,645, forward strand.
ATATCACTTTCATACGTAGTGATATCTTTTTGAGCGAATGTGTCTTTGAGTGCGAGAGCGTCTCTGGTTACATTGGTATAGCAGGCAGCAAGAGGCGTATGTTCAAACGTTTTGAGATCCAAAAGGCGGATGTCGACGAATATGTTTTTTTCTCGTGCGAGTGTCTTTGCTTGCTCTGAGTGTTTCTGAGCGATGAAAAATACTGGCTTCTCACCATTAATAAGTAACTGAGTAGGACCTGCTTCTGTCGAAAGCCACAGCTCGATTTGAGTTTGACCTTTGATGTCTCGTGCCTGTCGAGTTAGCAGGAAGCCTTGTTGAATATTCAAATGTGAGAAACCTTAGAAAACTTGAAGAACGTTAGTTTAACACTAAGAACTGTAAAAATAACCAGTAAAGAAAGCGTCTCAAATTTTTGCTGGAATTAGTGATTACAAGTTAGTCTTTGGTGCAAGAGGGACAGTGTCATTTTAAGTTATAGCGTGTTTCGCTGGGCAATATGAAACCTAGTTACTTGATTTATTGTACTTAATGTTGTTAATTGTCTTTTCTTAGATTTCGGTTCTGCTCATCACGCTCTAAAATAATAGAGTGGTTTATGAATAAGTTCTTGCTAAAGTTTGCGTTTCAGCACATATTCATAGAAAGCAATTTTTTGTCGATTACGTTAGTATATAGGCAGTCATACTGATATCCACATTTAACAAATAATGGTTATGTGGGTGCAGAACCAATACAAAGTGTGGAGATACAAGTTTGATAAATGTTTTCCTTGTAGATGATCACGAGCTGGTTCGCACAGGGATACGACGTATTATTGAAGACGTCCGTGGAATGAACGTAGCAGGAGAAGCTGACAGCGGTGAAGATGCAGTAAAATGGTGTCGCAGTAATCATGCTGACGTCGTTTTAATGGACATGAACATGCCAGGAATTGGCGGCTTGGAAGCCACTAAAAAAATTCTTCGCGTGAATCCTGATGTGAAAATCATCGTACTTACCGTTCATACAGAAAACCCGTTTCCAACCAAGGTGATGCAGGCAGGTGCGTCTGGTTATTTAACCAAAGGTGCTGGCCCTGACGAAATGGTGAATGCGATTCGTGTAGTTAATAGTGGGCAGCGTTACATCTCGCCAGAGATTGCGCAGCAGATGGCATTGAGTCAATTTTCTCCAGCCTCTGAGAACCCTTTTAAAGACTTATCCGAACGTGAATTGCAGATCATGCTTATGATCACCAAAGGCCAAAAGGTAACGGATATTTCTGAGCAACTTAATTTAAGTCCAAAGACAGTCAACAGCTATCGCTACCGACTCTTTAGTAAATTGGACATTAATGGTGACGTTGAGTTAACTCACTTAGCGATTCGCCACGGAATGCTGGACACCGAGACCCTTTAGCGTGAATCCTCCCTTCGATTCGGCTTCCTTTCTCAAGACAGTAACTCATCAGCCCGGCGTTTACAGAATGTACAACGCCGAAGCTGTTGTAATCTACGTAGGTAAAGCCAAAGACCTTAAAAAGCGCCTTTCAAGCTACTTTCGAAAAAAAGTAGACAGTGAGAAAACTCGCGCGCTTGTCAGTAATATCGCCAAAATAGACGTCACGGTGACTCACACTGAGACAGAAGCGCTGATCTTAGAGCATAACTACATCAAGCAGTATTTACCGAAATACAATGTGTTGCTGCGAGATGATAAGTCTTACCCTTATATCTTTATTAGCGGTCATAAGCACCCACGGCTTTCTATCCACCGTGGCGCCAAGAAGCGCAAAGGTGAATATTTTGGCCCCTACCCAGATTCTGGTGCAGTAAGAGAAACATTGCATTTGCTGCAAAAGATATTTCCTGTGCGCCAGTGTGAAGACACTGTCTATTCCAACCGAACGCGCCCATGTTTGATGTACCAAATTGGTCGTTGTGCAGGACCATGCGTTAATACCATCATTTCTGATGAAGAATATGCAGAGTTGGTTGGCTTTGTGCGCATGTTTTTGCAAGGCAAAGATCAGCAAGTACTCAAACAACTGATCGAGAAAATGGAAGTTGCCAGTCAGCAATTGCGCTTTGAAGATGCCGCTAAATTTCGCGATCAAATCCAAGCGATTAGGCGTGTTCAAGAACAGCAGTACGTCTCAGAAGACAGCATGGATGATATGGATGTACTCGGGTTTGCTCAGGAGAATGGTATCGCGTGTATCCATATCCTGATGATACGCCAAGGCAAAGTGCTTGGTAGCCGTAGCCATTTTCCGAAAATCCCACAAAATACAAGCCAGCAGGAAGTGTTCGATAGTTTTCTGACTCAATACTATTTGAGCCATAACGAAGCACGTACAATTCCTTCTCGTATTATTTTGAATCAAGAGTTGGCAGAAGATATTGCGCCAATACAGAAAGCGTTAAGTGAAGTGGCAGGCCGTAAGGTTCATTTTCATACGTCGCCAACTGGCTCTCGAGCAAGGTATCTCAAGCTTTCGAACACGAATGCACTAACGGCGATTACCACCAAAATCAATCACAAGATGACGATTAATCAGCGTTTTCATGCGCTTCGCGAAACATTGAAGTTGGAGTCTATAGCTCGAATGGAATGTTTTGATATCTCCCATACGATGGGGGAAAGCACGATTGCGTCATGTGTGGTGTTCAACAACGAAGGCCCCGTAAAGCAAGAGTATCGTCGCTACAACATTACTGGGATTACCGGTGGTGATGATTACGCAGCAATGGGACAAGCGTTGGAGCGCCGTTATTCGAAGCAATTGGATGTAGAGAAAATTCCCGACATCATCTTTATCGATGGTGGTAAAGGCCAGTTAAATCGTGCGCATGACATCATTTCGCAGTACTGGGGGGATTGGCCAAAGCGTCCTATCATGATTGGTATTGCAAAAGGCGTTACTCGCAAACCAGGTTTAGAAACGCTGATTACAGTCGATGGGGACGAGTTTCATTTACCAAGCGATGCTCCTGCGCTGCATCTTATTCAACATATTCGTGATGAAAGCCATAACCATGCTATAGCGGGGCACCGTGCTAAGCGAGGTAAAACCAGACGTACGAGTGCACTCGAAGGGATTGAGGGAATCGGCCCTAAACGACGTCAGGCGTTACTCAAGTACATGGGTGGGTTACAAGAACTTAAACGTGCAAGTGTCGAAGAAATCGCCAAAGTACCGGGAATAAGTCACTCTTTAGCAGAAATTATTTTCCAAGCATTGAAACAATAAGGAAAATCGCGCAACATTAAGCCGCAATGTGTAAGAGAATAATAAAATGCGTTTGAATATCCCGAACATTCTGTCTCTTCTTAGACTGTTCCTAATCCCTGTTTTTGTGGTTGTCTTTTATCTACCTTATTCATGGGCACCGTTTGCAGCAGCAATGGTGTTTTGGGTAGCGGGTTTTACTGACTGGCTTGACGGCATGTTGGCCCGTAAACTTGGCCAAACTTCTCGTTTTGGCGCGTTTATTGATCCTGTCGCTGATAAAGTGCTAGTAGCAACGGCATTGATTCTAATCACGGAACATTATCATTCAATTTGGGTGACCATTCCTGCGGTAACGATGATTGCGCGAGAAATCATTATCTCAGCATTGCGAGAATGGATGGCTGAAATCGGTAAGCGAGCGAGTGTTGCGGTATCTTGGGTTGGCAAAGTAAAAACTGTTTCGCAAATGTTCGCCTTATGGGTGTTGATATGGCGTTACGATGAATGGATGGTTTGGCTAGGCTTTGCGGCCTTGTATGTGGCAACTTTCTTGACATATTGGTCAATGATTCAATATTTAGCTGCTGCGAAAGACGATCTGTTGAATGAAGAGCACCATTAAATTCTGATGTTAGAAAGCAGGCTTAGTAGCCTGCTTTTTTGTATCTAAGGCAATCTACAGCATTTTTTGCTTCTCTCGCTTTTCAATGCTTGTTAACGGCCATGCTTGCAATTTGTATCTGGGGCTTTTGCTTCGATAGAGTTCCATTTGTGATCTAAGTCTTGTTTTTGTCCTTGGAGAGTCTTAGAGAGGCGAGTCTTCTGATTATTAATACTTCAATGCACGCAACGCACGGCCAGCAGTGTAAGGCGTAGCCAAAGTTTTATGATAAACAAGTGTATTTAAGCGATTTTTAGTATTAAAACTAAGCAATCCATCGTCTTTCGCACAAATTCTAGTCAAACGATTTAAAAAAATAAAAATAGTGTTGACTCGATCGCTCGAATCCGTAGAATGCATCCCGTACCCAAGAGAGCACGGCTCGAAAGGGTGGTGAAAAAGCTTAGCTTTATTCACAAATGAGGCGCCTTGGCAGAGTGGCTATGCAGCGGATTGCAAATCCGTGGACCTCGGTTCGACTCCGGGAGGCGCCTCCATTATTCTTTTGAGAGCGAATGGCTTTCGAGAAAAAATGCGACACTAGCTCAGTTGGTAGAGCGCAACCTTGCCAAGGTTGAGGTCACGAGTTCGAACCTCGTGTGTCGCTCCAAATTTTATTGATATGGCATTTAGCGGTATCAGATGGTGTTTTACTTTTCTGTAAAGGCATCACAAAGAATATTTGTGTGCCCTGGTGGTGGAATTGGTAGACACAAGGGATTTAAAATCCCTCGACGTTCGCGTTGTGCCGGTTCAAGTCCGGCCCGGGGCACCATCTCATATTAAATGCGACACTAGCTCAGTTGGTAGAGCGCAACCTTGCCAAGGTTGAGGTCACGAGTTCGAACCTCGTGTGTCGCTCCAGATTTAAGGCCTAACATGAAAATGTTAGGCCTTTTTCATATTTTTTGAAAATCTCAAACTTCTTTTCTGTCACAGACTTCGTTAAGTAACGAACCCTTTGTCTCATTGACTCAAGTGATTGTTAATTCTGCCATTGCAAAACATCTTAGCTATTCCTACTAGTCTATGTTTAAACCATCACTTGTGGTGAATAACCACTCTTACTCCAGGCAAAGCTGTGACGAGAATGCTATCTTTTTAAATGTTCCGGATATAGAAAGGAATGTTTTACGATTAAGCAGCACAACCTTAAACCTCTGTTAGATGAGGTGATGATATCTCAAGAATATTTGTTTAAATAACAGCTGTTTGAGAGAAGCAGAAAAGCATAGCTCATGAATATGAACATGCGAGTTGCGATGGGGTATGTTTTGTTGTGATTTACATCACTGTTACTAATATGAAAAATCGTTGCCAGAAGATTTTATTTTGTGATAAATTCGCGCGCAATCTCGGAGCGTAATTAACAACGTTTGATCTCTGGGGGATACGCGTAGTGACCATTCAAGCTGATTGTGACACTGCGTAGGGTAGGTATCGGCAAAGCCTTTTGTCGATAGACGGGATACTAATGCTGTAAACGCGGCATATTAATGGGAAACCCAACATTGAAACCTTTGAATAAACACACACTAATCAGCTTCATACTGCCGAAATGTCCTGTTTTACAAAACGGGTGCATTACAGAACCTTGATTAATCCCTTTTACATATAAAGTCGCGAGTATCGTGGCGGATGATCTGTATTTGTCATTTATGCACTGACAAATGCGGAGGGGTATTCACACCTCCTGTAATTTCGTTCTAATGATTATTAATACAGGATACAGAATTATTATAATTCAAGGGATTATGTAGTATGAGCACTGCCTTTGAAGTCGATAGCAATATCGCAAACATTTTTTCGTCTCAGGTTCCTATCGTTGAGGGAACGTATGACTTAACGCCAGATCAAGTATTGATTGATCAGGCTGAGCATGAATCTGAAGTACGTTCTTATCCACGTCGTTTGCCGATCGCAATTAAACAAGCCTTTGGGTGCTTGGTTGAAGATACGCGTGGACAGATCTTTCTAGACTGCCTTGCGGGGGCAGGCACTCTAGCTTTGGGGTATAACCATCCTGAAATAAACCAAGCTCTGAAAGAGCAATTAGATTCAGGACTGCCATATCAGACGCTAGATATTGCAACATCAGCAAAAACGACGTTTATTCAATCTGTTAAGTCTTTTCTTCCTCAAGAGTTAAGCGAGAACAGCGTTATCCAATTTTGTGGCCCGTCTGGAGCTGATGCGGTTGAAGCTGCTATCAAGCTCGCGAAACAGACTACCGGTCGCAACACTATGTTTGCCTTCCGCGGCGCATACCATGGTATGACTAATGGTACGATGGGGATGATGGGTAACTTAGGCACGAAAGCTCGTCGAACTGGTTTGATGTCGGATGTGCACTTTATGCCTTTCCCATACAACCTGCGTTGTCCTTTTGGGCTTGGCGGTGATGAAGGTGCGAAAGCAAGTATTCGCTATATCGATCGTCTTTTAAACGATGATGAGTCAGGCATTATGAAGCCTGCCGCGATTATCGTGGAGCCAGTGCAAGGTGAGGGTGGTGTTGTTCCTGCGCCAGCATTCTGGCTACGAGAGTTACGTCGTATTTGTGATGAACACGGTATCTTACTGATCTTCGATGAGATCCAGTGTGGTGTTGGTAAAACTGGCTACAATTTCGCGTTCGAAGAGTCGGGCATTGTTCCAGATATTCTGTGTTTATCAAAAGCAATTGGTGGTGGATTACCAATGTCGCTATTGGTTATCAACAAGCAACATGATACATGGAAGCCGGGCGAGCACACAGGTACATTTCGTGGTAACCAGTTAGCCATGGTCTCTGGTGCGAAAGCATTAGAAATTATCCAACGTGATAATCTTGTTGAGCATGCCAATATTGCGGGTCAGTACTTGCGCTACGGCCTTGAAAGTATTCAAAAGCGTGTGAACTGTATCGCAGAGGTTCGTGGCAAAGGTTTGATGCTAGGCGTGGAGATTAAAACTCCAAACGGTGAGCTCAATAAATTTGGTGAACCTCAAGCGGATAGTGAACTCACACTTTCTATTCAACGCGCAGCACTCGAGCGTGGCTTGATCGTTGAGAAAGGTGGACGCGAAGGCGCAGTAATTCGTTTCCTTCCTCCTCTTATCATCTCGTTTGAGCAAATCGACTTTGCTTTACGTGTATTTGAAGACGCGATTTTAGCCGCTGGCGGTAGTCACATCGAAATTCAGCCACAAGATGAATGGAAGAAGCATTTCATCCACACTGGAGAGATGGGCAGCAATGAATTTGCTTCGGTGATGAATCACACTACTACGGCAATGAAGTCAGTGTTTGAACAAGTGACTGCACCGTATTCAGGTATGGATCCAAAAGCATTGGAAGCAGCGATTCACGACGTTGATCTTGATAATGGAAATGCGCCTCTTAAAACCGTTATCGACGATGCTGCTGAGCTGGTCGCGAAAAACGCAATTTTTACTCAACATCCAGATTGTATTGCTCACCTGCATACTCCACCTTTGATGCCAGCGATTGCGGCAGAGGCAATGATTGCGGCTTTGAACCAGTCGATGGACTCATGGGATCAAGCTTCATCAGCGACTTATGTTGAACAGAAAGTTGTGAACTGGCTATGCGATAAATATGAGTTAGGTGAAAAAGCGGACGGTATCTTCACGAGCGGCGGCACGCAAAGTAACCAAATGGGCTTGATGTTAGCGCGTGACTGGATTGCTGACAAACTCAGTGCACACTCAATTCAAAAGCTTGGCCTTCCTGAATACGCAGACAAGCTACGTATTGTATGTTCAAAAAAATCCCACTTCACGGTTCAAAAATCAGCGTCTTGGATGGGGCTGGGTGAAAAAGCGGTCATGACTGTCGATGCTAATGCCGATGGAACGATGGATGTCACTAAATTAGACGAAGTTCTCAATCAGGCCAAAGCAGAAGGTTTGATCCCATTTGCCATTGTTGGCACAGCGGGCACAACGGACCACGGTGCTATTGATGACTTAGACTTTATCGCCGATATGGCAGCGAAACATGACATGTGGATGCACGTCGACGGTGCATACGGTGGAGCTCTGATTCTAAGTAGCCAAAAAGCGCGTCTGAAAGGTTGTGAGCGTGCACATTCCATCAGCGTAGACTTCCATAAGCTGTTTTACCAAACCATCAGTTGTGGTGCGCTATTGGTAAATGACAAGTCTAACTTTAAATTCCTGCTTCACCATGCAGACTATTTGAACCGCGAACACGACGAACTACCGAACTTGGTGGATAAGTCTATTGCGACAACTAAGCGTTTTGATGCGCTCAAAGTGTTTATGACGATGCAAAGCGTAGGGCCAAAAGCCCTAGGCGATATGTATGATCATTTGCTTGAGCAGACGCTTGAAGTGGCGGACATGATTCGAGAAACCAAACACTTTGAGTTGTTGGCTGAACCATCACTATCTACGGTTCTGTTCCGCGCGACAAATGAATCAGCGGATCTTGATGAACTGAACAAAACGTTGCGCTTAGAAGCGTTAACACGCGGTATTGCGGTATTGGGTGAAACCATTGTCGACGATAAAACTGCATTGAAATTTACGATTTTGAACCCGTGTCTGACGACGGCGGACTTTGAATCTTTGCTCTCAAAAATCAATACGCTAGCGGCAGAGCTAGTTTAACAAAGGTAACGGAAAACTATGGCAATTCTACAGATTGGTGCAGGCGGCGTTGGCTGGGTAGTTGCACATAAAGCAGCACAAAACAACGACGTTCTGGGTGATATCACAATCGCATCACGTACCGTAGGTAAGTGTGAGAAAATCATCGAATCGATTCAGAAGAAAAACAATCTGAAAGATTCAACTAAGAAATTAGAAGCGCGAGCGGTAAACGCGGACGACGTAGATTCTTTAGTTGCTTTAATTAAAGAAGTACAACCTGACTTAGTGATCAACGCAGGTCCTCCTTGGGTGAACATGTCTATTATGGAAGCATGTTACCAAGCTAAAGTGTCATACCTTGATACATCTGTTGCGGTTGATTTGTGCTCTGAAGGCCAACAAGTACCTCAAGCTTACGATTGGCAGTGGGGTTACCGTGAGAAGTTTGAAGAAGCCGGCATTACAGGTATTCTTGGTGCTGGTTTCGATCCGGGCGTAGTATCGGTGTTTGCCGCATACGCAGTGAAGCATCTGTTCGATGAAATCGATACTATCGACGTAATGGATGTAAACGCAGGCGACCACGGTAAGAAGTTCGCAACTAACTTTGATCCAGAAACGAACATGCTTGAGATTCAAGGCGATTCGTTCTACTGGGAAAACGGCGAGTGGAAACAAGTACCTTGTCACTCACGTATGCTTGAGTTTGAATTCCCGAATTGTGGTTCACACAAAGTGTACTCAATGGCGCACGACGAAGTTCGATCTATGCAAGAGTTCATCCCGGCGAAACGCATCGAATTCTGGATGGGCTTTGGTGACCGTTACCTAAACTACTTCAATGTGATGCGCGACATCGGTCTACTCAGCCCAGATCCACTAACGCTTCACGACGGTACGGTTGTTCAACCTTTGCACGTGCTAAAAGCACTACTACCAGATCCAACATCACTCGCACCAGGCTACACTGGCCTAACGTGTATCGGTACTTGGGTTCAAGGTAAGAAAGATGGTAAAGAGCGCAGTGTATTTATTTACAACAACGCTGATCACGAAGTCGCATACGAAGATGTTGAACACCAAGCTATCTCATACACCACTGGCGTACCAGCGATCACTGCGGCTTTGCAGTTCTTCCGTGGCAAGTGGGCAGACAAAGGCGTGTTCAACATGGAACAACTAGATCCAGACCCATTCCTAGAAACCATGCCATCTATTGGTCTAGATTGGCATGTTCAAGAACTGGAGCCAGGACAACCTGTTATCCATAAATTGAAGTAAGAATTTAGCGACTCTTATTTGTACGTTTAAGCCGATGCACTTGCGTCGGCTTTGTTCGATTTTATAGTGCCTTTGCTAAGGCGAAGGGACGTAAGGTATCAAAATGCAACAAAACGAACTAAAAACGCCATACTTCATGATCAATGAAGACAAGCTGATTGAGAACCTAGAGAAAGCAAAACAGCTAAAAGACATCTCTGGTGTGAAGCTTGTATTAGCACTGAAGTGCTTCTCAACATGGGGTGTATTCGACATCATCAAGCCTTACCTAGACGGAACAACAAGTTCTGGCCCGTTTGAAGTGAAGCTTGGCTACGAAACGTTCGGTGGTGAGACACACGCATACAGTGTGGGTTACAGCGAAGATGACGTTCGCGATGTGGCGGACATCTGTGACAAGATGATCTTTAACTCTCAGTCACAGCTAGCGGCTTATCGTCATATTGTCGAAGGCAAAGCATCGATTGGCTTGCGCCTAAACCCAGGTGTGAGCTATGCAGGGCAAGACTTAGCAAACCCAGCGCGTCAATTCTCTCGTCTTGGTGTTCAGGCTGATCACATCAAACCGGAAATTTTTGATGGTATTGATGGCGTAATGTTCCACATGAACTGTGAGAACAAAGACGTGGATGCGTTTATCGGCTTACTCGATGCTATTTCAGATCAGTTTGGCGAGTACCTAGATAAGCTGGACTGGGTAAGCATGGGCGGCGGCGTGTTCTTCACATGGCCGGGGTACGATATCGAGAAGTTAGGGTTAGCACTTAAAGCGTTCTCAGAGAAACACGGCGTACAAATGTATTTAGAGCCGGGTGAAGCGATAATTACTAAGACAACTGATCTCGTTGTAACAGTGGTTGATATTGTAGAGAACGTAAAGAAGACGGCGATTGTCGATTCAGCCACAGAAGCTCACCGCTTAGATACGTTGATCTACAATGAGCCAGCGTCAATTCTTGAAGCATCTGAAAATGGTGAACATGAGTATGTGATCGGCTCGTGCTCTTGTTTGGCTGGTGACCAGTTCTGCGTGGCGAACTTCGAACAGCCTCTAGAGATAGGACAGCGTCTGCATATTCTAGATAGTGCCGGTTACACCATGGTGAAACTGAACTGGTTTAACGGTCTACGTATGCCGTCGGTCTACTGTGAACGCTCGAATGGTGACATTCAAAAACTGAATGAATTTGACTACTCTGATTTCAAACGTTCACTGTCTCAGTGGTCAGTGAAATAAAACGTATTGAGTATTAGAACGACAAAGAGCAGCTGAATTGCTGCTCTTTTTATTGGGGAAGCGTTAAAGGTATGCAGTTAGCTTTCTACAATTACACGAGTGTCTTCACTCAGAGATTCTAACTCATTGGCTATGTCTTCAATTTCTAGCTCGCTAGGTAGTTTTATCGCCATTTTAGCGCTGAATAAGCTAGAGCTTACCCCTCCGCCTCCAGCAATGAATACACGCTGACAATCCATATCTAAAATTGAGATACCTTGATTATCGAGAACGTGAGTAATTTCATTCACAATACCCGCTCTATCGTTGGCATCTAAACGAAGTTGGAAGATAGTGTCTTCACGATATGAGTGAGGCTCAGAGTCGACGAACCTAACAACAAGAGTCTGACAAGAAGAGAACGCTTGTTTAACGATGTCGACATTTTCTCTTGGAAGCTCTACTTTGATGACACCTGCAACTTGGTCTTCGATAAAGTTTACTTTGCTGATCAGCCATTTCCCGCCGTTTTCGTGTGTGATTGCAGCGAGCTCTTTAATCGTGGCGGGTGACGCTTGTCCGACAAAATTAACAATAAATACGGTGTTCATAATGTCCCCTCCTGGAATCAAGGTTTGGACGCAGTACGAATAAACGTGCTACTTAAGTTATTGGAATAAATCCTTTTATTTAGTGTAGGTGCTAAGGGCAGGTAATGTTTGATGAAAGTCAATTTTTAACACTAATTCGTGATGCAAATAATTAAAACAATGTTCAGAGCACAAAAAAAGCAGCCATCGTAAGGCTGCTTTTTACCGAGTATCAACTTAGGATTAGAAGGTTACTTTTAACTCGACACCATAAAATTGACTGTCATAGTTTGCGCCTGCGTCCATGGCGAATTTTGCAACATCTTGGTTTCCAAACCAAGGTGATGAATTGAATTGTAGTTCTGCACTACCGCCCCATGCATCAGTTACCCAATAATGAATATGTCCAACAGGGTTTAAGAAGAAGAGCGAAACATCACCTGCGGTTTCAGAGCCCATAACTTCGCCGCCGTTTGCAATAATGTCTTGCTCAGCCGTTAACATCATTTCACCAACAACAGCACCAAAGAATGGTGTGATAAAAATATCCTGCCAAGATGGTACTTCTGCGAACGCCTCCACGCCATACTCCCAAAAGAACGTCGACATAGTTGCGGAGTACAAAAACGACTGAAATTCATTATAGCCAGCGTGACGTGCTGCCGTGTAGTAAACGCCGCCAAAATATGGGTGCATGATGTAGTTGAGGACATGTTCATCGCGATCCCAAACGGGGCCGTCAGAGACATTATCTTTCCACTTTTGCCCCAACTTACTCATGTCCCGGTCTTCTTCGTCCCATTTGGTGATACTTTCTGGAAGAAAAGTCATCATGCCTACGGTCGCGATACTGAGACCTAGAATGGTGTAGGTTTGACCCATCAGATAATCCCAGTCTTTATCTTGAGGGATGATGAGATGTTTAGGCTGAAGCCCTGCGTCAAGGTTTAGCGAATCATCATTATTCTGTTCATACATAACACCGCGATTTTGAGCCTCGAAGGTGTACAGAGTCGTCGTTTCGCAGTAACCTGACAAGCAATCAGGTGTGTAAGAAAACTCTGTATGACGGCTTAGGTCATAGTGACTTGCGTGCGCAAGCGCTGACGAAGCCAAGCAAAGGCCTGTTAGAGTCGTCTTGAACATGGATGATTTTGACACAAAGGTCTCCGAGTTAATGGTGTATGTTCGGGCTCGTAATTATCCCTCAAAACATCAATCATTTAAACACTTGACCCTTATTTAGTCCCAACAAACCTCGGCGAGATTTGTCCAAATAAAAAGAAAAATAAGCGCTATAACGAAAATAGGATTGTGCTTACGTTCAGGAGTCAGTTGTGAAAATAGCAATGCTTAGTACTGGTGAGGAAGTCCTCCACGGTGATATTGTTGATACTAATGCGGCATGGTTGTCTAGCCTGTTTTATCAACATGGATTTGGCTTAACAAAGCGCTCAACGGTTGGCGATAGCCTATCGAGTTTGGTTGAAGAGTTTTTAATGCTCAGCTTTAACAACGATGTGGTTATTGTTAATGGTGGTTTAGGCCCTACAACGGATGACATGAGTGCTGCCGCCGCCGCGAGAGCCGCCGATTGTAAACTGGTGCTATTCAAAGAGTGGTTGCAGCATCTAGAAAGTTTGTATGCTCGACGTGGCATCCCTATGCCGGACAGTAATTTAAAGCAAGCAATGCTGCCAGAAACGGCAGAGATATTGGACAACCCGATAGGCACTGCTTGCGGTTTCAAAATGCTGATTAATGATGCCATTTTTTATTTCACACCGGGTGTACCAAGTGAATTTAAGCTCATGGCAGAGACGCAAATTCTTCCCGATCTGAGAAGAGTGTTTCCCGATGTGCAAGGTTCATGTTGTAGCCGAATCTACACGTTTGGTCTATCTGAATCCGGTATTTCAGATAAGCTAGATCAGCTAAAACTTCCTCAAGGCTATGAGCTAGGGTATCGCTCTTACTTGCCTTTTATTGAAGTGAAACTTTTTGGTCCTTCAGATCAGCTTGAACAGCGTTTGAAACTCGTACAGATAATTAATAAACACCTTGAGAGTAATACCGTTAGTATTGATTTACCTATGGTTGAAAATGTCGGCCAGTTGTTGGTCGATAAAGGACTAACAGTGTCGACCTCCGAAAAAAGTAGCGGAGGATACTTAACGTACTGGCTAAACGGTGATGAAAACGCTGAAAAGCAACTAGGGCATGGTTGGATACTACCGAGCCTGACTCAAGCGATGGCCAACAGCGGAGATCCATTAGCAGAGACGTTTGCTCTGGCTGGCGCTACGCGAGATAAGTGTGGGACGGATTTATCACTCGTTACTGGCCATATTGAAGAGGGTGTTTTTTCCGTCGCTTTATCGACACCGTCAGGCGAGTGGGGAGCATTATATAAACTCTCGAAAAAGTATCAGCGCAATGATCAAGTTAAAGTGATCAGCACGGCAGCACTAGACTTGTTGCGTCGCTACCTAGAACGTAAACCGATGTTTGCGCATTATGCATTTTTAGAGAAAGTTAAAGAGATGCACCTCCCGAGCAGTGCTTTATAACCAAAGCTCTATACAGTAGTCTGAGAGACAAAACACAGAGACAAAAAAGCCAAGGTGATTACCTTGGCTTTTGCATTTTATACCGTCGAGTCAACGTTATGCGCGCTGCTTTTCTTTCATCGCGTAGTTAACGCCGCTAAGTGACAAATCTGATTTTGCTTTACAGATACAAGGTAATATTTCATCACTTTGTGTGTAAGCCATGGCAAAACCAACATACTCCACTTCACCAGACTCCAATTTGCAGCGACAGGCGCCGCAGTGCCCATCACGGCAGTTGTATTCTGGTAATAGGCCAGCTTGCTCCATTGTTTCCAAAATCGTATTGGAAGGGTTGGATTCAATGCTGATCAGTTTGTTGATTTTGAGTGTTGCCATTACAGCTCGAATCCTTCGAAGTCATCTGCGCGAACTTCATTGTCAATTTGACCCACAAGGTAAGAAGAGATTTCTGCTTCTTGAGGCGCAACTTGAACGTTATCTGAAGACAACCAAGCGTTAATCCATGGAATTGGGTTAGTTGTTGCTTCTGGATACGCTGCTGGTAGACCTACCGCTTGCATACGAATATTTGTGATGTATTCAACGTATTGGCTTAGGATGTCTTTGTTTAGACCGATCATAGAGCCATCTTTGAATAGATACTCTGCCCACTCTTTTTCTTGCTCAGCCGCTTCTTTGAATAGGTCAAAACAGTCCTGTTTTGCCTCTTCTGCGATTTGCATGAAAGTGAAGTCATCTTGACCGTTACGTAGCAGGTTGATCATGTGCTGCGTGCCGTTTAAGTGAAGTGCTTCGTCACGAGCGATCAGCTTGATGATTTTCGCGTTACCTTCCATTAGTTCGCGTTCTGCGAAAGCGAAAGAACATGCGAAACTGACGTAAAAACGAATAGCTTCTAATGCGTTAACAGACATCAAACAGATGTACAGCTTCTTCTTAAGATCGTACAGACTAACCTTAACCGTTTCACCGTTAAGGACATGCTCACCTTCACCGTAGCGATGGTAATCATTCGTCGCTTGAATCAAATCGTCGTAGTAGTGCGCGATGTCTTTTGCACGCTTCAGAATGTGCTCGTTCTCAACGATATCATCAAACACTACAGCAGGATCGTTCACGATGTTACGAATAATGTGTGTGTAAGAACGAGAGTGAATCGTTTCAGAGAAAGACCAAGTCTCAATCCAAGTCTCTAGTTCTGGTAGAGACACAAGCGGCAGCAGTGCCACGTTAGGGCTGCGGCCTTGGATAGAGTCAAGAAGCGTTTGGTACTTCAAGTTAGAGATGAAGATGTGCTTCTCGTGATCTGGCAGTTTGTTGTAATCGATACGGTCGCTAGATACGTCTACTTCTTCTGGACGCCAGAAGAAAGAAAGTTGTTTCTCGATAAGTTTTTCGAAAATCTCAAACTTTTGTTGGTCGTAACGTGCAACGTTTACTGATTGACCTAGGAACATTGGTTCCTTCAATTGGTCATTCTTTTTTTGGTTAAAAGTACTGTAAGCCATAATGCCTCAATTCCTTTTAAACCTCCCCGTAAGGGGGAGGTTATCGATAGTCTGTCTTTACGGGTTCGCTAGGTACGGGAAGATTAAATCTTACAACCGCCGCCAGCACAATCGTCATCTTGTGGTTGAACAGCGTCTTTCTGTTCATCTTTCGCGCCATCACGAGTGTTGTGGTAGTAAAGCGTTTTCACACCAAACTTATACGCTGTTAGCAGGTCTTGAAGTAGTTTCTTCATTGGAACCTTGCCAGTCTCGTAACGTGACGGGTCGTAGTTAGTATTAGCAGAGATAGCTTGGTCAACAAACTTCTGCATAATACCCACAAGGTGTAGATAACCGTCGTTCGAACCGATATTCCAAAGCAGTTCATAGCTGTCTTTAAGTTCTGTGAACTCTGGTACAACTTGCTTCAGGATACCGTCTTTCGAAGCTTTTACTGAAACGTAACCACGTGGTGGCTCAATACCGTTAGTTGCGTTTGAAATCTGAGAAGAAGTCTCAGAAGGCATTAGCGCAGTCAGTGTTGAGTTACGTAGGCCGTGCTCCATAATTTCTTTACGTAGGCTGTCCCAGTCGTAGTGCAGCGCTTCGTCACAAATTAGGTCGATATCTTTCTTATACGTATCAATCGGCAGTAAGCCTTTCGCGTAGTTCGTCTCGTCGAATGAAGGACACTTACCTTGTTCTTTCGCCAGTGCTACAGATGCTTTCAATAGGTAGTACTGCATTGCTTCGAACGTACGGTGAGTTAGGCCGTTCGCGCTACTGTCAGAGTATTTCACGCCATTCTTCGCTAAGTAGTAAGCAAAGTTAATCACACCAACACCTAGCGTACGACGGTTCATAGTCGATTTGTATGCCGCTGGTAGAGGGTAATCTTGGTAATCAAGCAGTGCATCTAACGCACGAACAACAAGATCGGATAGCTCTTCGAAATCATCTAGAGACTTGATAGCACCTAAGTTGAATGCAGAAAGCGTACACAGTGCGATCTCGCCTGAGTCATCTTCAACGTTAGTTAATGGTTTCGTTGGCAGTGCGATTTCTAAACATAGGTTCGACTGACGAACTGGAGCGACTTCAGAATCAAATGGGCTGTGAGTATTACAGTGGTCCACGTTCTGGATGTAGATACGACCCGTTGATGCACGCTCTTGCATTAGCAGAGTGAACATTTCAATCGCTTTAACCGTTTCTTTCTTGATTGAAGGATCGTTCTCGTACTTCACGTATAGACGCTCAAACTCTTCTTGGTTTTCGAAGAATGCGTCGTACAGACCAGGTACATCAGATGGTGAGAATAGCGTAATATTGCCGCCTTCAACTAAACGTTGGTACATCAGTTTGTTTAACTGAACACCGTAGTCCATGTGACGAACACGGTTTTCTTCAACACCACGGTTGTTCTTAAGTACCATTAGTGAGCGTGCTTCACCGTGCCACATTGGGTAGAACACAGTAGCTGCGCCACCACGTACACCACCTTGTGAACAACATTTTACTGCTGTTTGGAAGTACTTGTAGAACGGAATACAACCAGTGTGGAATGCTTCACCACCGCGAATCTCTGAGCCTAATGCACGGATACGACCTGCGTTGATACCAATACCAGCGCGCTGAGATACATAACGAACAATTGAGCTTGCTGTTGCGTTAATAGAATCAAGACTGTCTCCACACTCGATCAGAACACATGAGCTGAACTGGCGAGTAGGGGTACGCACGCCAGACATAATTGGCGTAGGTAGAGAAATCTTAAATGTCGATGTCGCATCGTAGAAACGTTTGATGTAATCAAGACGTGTCGCTTTTGGATATTTCGCAAATAAGCACGCTGCTACAAGGATGTATAAGAACTGAGCACTTTCGTAAATTTGGCCCGTAACACGGTTCTGTACGAAGTACTTACCCTCTAGCTGCTTAACTGCCGCGTATGAGAAGTTTAGGTCGCGTTTATGGTCGAGGTACGCATCAAGTTCGTCGAGTTCTGCTTTTGTGTAGTCTTCTAGAATATGTTGATCGTACTTACCCATATCGACGAGGCGAGACACGTGATCATAAAGCGTTGGTGGCTCGTATTGGCCATACGCTTTTTTACGCAGATGGAATACCGCTAGGCGAGCAGCTAGGTATTGGTAATCCGGAGTCTCTTCAGAGATCAGGTCTGCCGCAGACTTGATGATTGTCTCGTGAATATCTGTCGTTGTGATGCCGTCGTAAAACTGGATGTGAGCGCGAAGTTCTACTTGAGAAACCGAAACATTATCTAGACCTTCTGCAGCCCAAGTGATAACGCGGTGGATTTTATCCAGATCGATACTTTCTTTACGGCCATCACGCTTGGTGACGGTAAGTTGTTGGTTCATTCTGCTTTATTTCCCTAAGAAAACTGATAAAAGCCGTATTTTTGTTTGTTTATGTGCAATATGAGTAAAGCTTGCGGCGGCTTTGTGATCAAAGTCTATCTATATATTGTCGCTTAAACACAACATATAGGGGTTCATTTGTTTGCGGGTTACAAGATAGTGCTATTACACTGATTTATCAAGGTACAGTTCGGGGATGACTTGTGGATAACTGACAAAATGAAAAAAATCAGTAAGTGAACACTAACCGATGAGAAAAGGGCAGACTTGAATGGTTAAAAGTACGGTTTCGAGATCGGTTTAGAAATAACCGCATGCAAAAATATTTTCCTTGATCTTTGGCCGTTTTTATCTACGAAAAATGGCTTGGTCAAAATGGAATCTAGAGCACGAATTTTAGCCATAAAAAGACAAAAAAAGCGGCAACTTTGTGCTACCGCTTCCGATTCATTTTCTTTAAAAAATGTCAATCACAAAACACATTTTTTAACGCAACAGCGTTCAGTATTTTTTAGTATGAACGATGTAGTTTACATCTACATTACGACCGAGTTTGTAGCTGTCATTTAGAGGGTTGTAATGAAGCCCAGTAATGCCCATTTCCGTCAGGTCAGTTTGGTCTATCATCTTCATCATTTCGGCTGGCTTGATAAACTTATCGTGCTCATGAGTGCCTTCAGGAACAATCTTAAGAAGCTTCTCAGCACCGACAATAGCAAATAAGTACGACTTAATGTTTCGGTTCAAAGTTGAGAAAAACACGTGACCACCGGGTTTGACTAGCGCAGCACAAGAGCGGATAACGGAGAGAGGATCTGGAACGTGTTCAAGCATCTCCATACAAGTCACGACATCGTAAGTTCCTGCGTTTTCTATAGCGTGGTCTTCTATTGTGCTCTGAATGTAGGTCAGTTGAGTGCCTGTTTCTAATGCATGTAGTCGCGCGACTTCTAATGGTTCTTTACCCATATCAAGCCCCGTCACAATAGCGCCTTCTTTTGCCATGCTTTCAGCAAGAATGCCACCACCACAGCCGACATCAAGTGTTCGCTTGCCAAACAAGCCATTTGCTTTTTCAAGTACATAGTTCAAACGAAGTGGGTTAATTTGATGAAGCGGCTTAAACTCGCCTTCTAAATCCCACCATCGAGAAGCCATGTCCTCGAATTTCTTAATTTCACTTGGGTCGACGTTTTGTGCTTTAGTCATAATTGGTTTTATTGCATTCAATCTGAGTCCTTTAGAGGGCGCCAGTATACTCCAACGTTTTACACCCAAACAACCTCGATGTGCTTAGTTAAGGGACAATGACAGAGTTCACTGGCGCGGCAATCGAGACAGGTGCCTGTAATTTGTAAAGCGCTAACTATTGTTTTGCTTCATCCTTGAACTGGTGCCAGTGACAATAACTCTAAAACCTGCATTTTCGCGTTGTGTGGTTAAAGGAATTTACCTCGCTTTTCCGCGTAAAGGGTCCGATTTTGCTCAATATTGACCGAAATATAACCACTAATCAGAAAGATATGGGATGAGTGTGCAAATTCTCGACACTTGATTCATAACCAAGCTCACAACCTGATAAAAGGAGAGGGAAAGTGATGCCGAAGTGATGAATTGTGTGTTATATTTTTGCACCTTACACGTATCGTAATTACGATCAGATAATAGAGGGATAATGGCTCTATGAGCGATTTAGCTAAAGAGATCACGCCCGTAAACATTGAAGATGAGCTTAGAGGTTCATACCTAGACTATGCGATGTCAGTCATCGTGGGTCGTGCTCTTCCAGATGTGCGTGATGGCCTAAAACCAGTACACCGCCGCGTTTTATTCGCGATGAACGTACTAGGCAACGATTGGAACAAACCATATAAAAAATCAGCCCGTGTTGTCGGCGACGTAATCGGTAAATATCACCCACACGGTGATAGTGCTGTGTACGACACAATCGTACGTATGGCTCAGCCGTTCTCGCTTCGTTACATGCTGGTCGATGGTCAAGGTAACTTTGGCTCGATCGATGGCGACTCTGCTGCGGCAATGCGTTACACCGAAGTTCGAATGGCAAAAATTGCCCATGAACTATTGGCTGACCTAGACAAAGAAACCGTAGACTACGTACCAAACTACGACGGTACTGAGCAGATCCCAGCGGTTCTTCCAACTAAAATTCCAAACCTATTGGTTAACGGTGCTTCTGGTATCGCAGTAGGTATGGCAACCAACATCCCGCCTCATAACCTTGGCGAAGTGATTGATGGCTGTCTTGCATACATCAATAATGAAGAAATCACTATTGATGAACTAATGGATTACATTCCTGGTCCTGATTTCCCAACGGCGGCGCTTATCAGCGGTCGTAAAGGCATTGTAGACGCGTACAAAACAGGTCGTGGCAAAATCTACATGCGTTCGAAAGCGGACATCGAAGTGGAGAAGAATGGTAAAGAGACCATTATCGTCACTGAAATTCCTTACCAGGTGAACAAAGCTCGCTTGATCGAAAAGATCGCTGAGCTAGTTAAAGATAAGAAAGTAGAAGGCATCAGTGCACTGCGCGACGAGTCAGATAAAGACGGTATGCGCATTGTTATTGAGTGTAAGCGCGATGCTGTGGGCGAAGTAGTTCTAAACAACCTTTACGCTCAGACTCAGCTGCAAACCACTTTCGGTATCAACATGGTGGCCCTAAACAATGGCCAGCCACAGCTATTCAACCTAAAAGATATGTTGAAGTGCTTCGTTGATCACCGTCGTGAAGTTGTGACACGTCGTACTATCTTCGAACTGCGTAAAGCGCGTGAACGTGCTCATATCCTTGAAGGTTTAGCTCTAGCGCTTGCTAACATTGATGAAATCATTGAGCTTATCCGTAAGGCACCTACACCGGCTGAAGCAAAAGCGGGTCTTATCGCTCGTGGTTGGGATTTAGGCAACGTTTCAGCAATGCTAGAGCGTGCTGGTACAGATGCTGCGCGCCCTGAATGGCTAGAGCCTGAATACGGTATTCGTGATGGTCAGTACTTCCTGACTGAGCAACAAGCACAAGCTATCCTAGATCTACGTTTACATAAACTAACAGGTCTAGAACACGAGAAGATTCTTGGCGAATACAAAACACTTCTAGAAGAAATCGCTGAACTCATGCATATCCTTGCGAGCACTGAGCGTTTGATGGAAGTTATCCGTGAGGAACTTGAAGCGGTTCGTGACGGCTTTGGTGACGCTCGTCGTACAGAAATCACAGCTGCGAGCCATGATATTGACATGGAAGAGCTGATCGCACGTGAAGACGTTGTAGTTACTCTATCTCACGGTGGTTACGTTAAGTACCAAGTACTGAGCGACTACGAGTCACAGCGCCGTGGTGGTAAAGGTAAGAGTGCAACTAAGATGAAAGATGAAGACCATATCGAGCGTCTTCTAGTGGCGAATACCCACGATAACATCTTGTGTTTCTCTACTCGTGGCAAGACATACCGCCTGAAAGTTTACCAATTGCCTCTAGCGAGCCGTACTGCGCGTGGTAAGCCAATCGTAAACATCCTTCCACTCGAAGAAGGTGAGCGCATTACCGCGATTCTACGTGTTGATGAATTCTCTGAAGACAAATTCATCTTCATGGCAACAGGTGACGGTACGGTTAAGAAAACGCCGTTGAACCAGTTTGCAAATGTTCGTTCAAATGGCCTGATTGCAGTAAACTTACGTGAAGATGATTCGTTAATTGGTGTAGATATCACTAACGGCGAAAACGAAATCATGCTATTCTCTAAAGCGGGTAAAGTGGTTCGCTTTAAAGAAGCAGAAGAGATTCCAGTACTTGATGAAAATGGTAAACCAGTTCTTGATGAGAATGGTCAGCCAGAGATCAAGTTTAAAGGTGTTCGTCCTATGGGGCGTACCGCCTCTGGTGTTCGTGGTATGAAACTGGCTGAAAATGACCAAGTTGTATCACTTATTGTTCCTTCGCACGAAGGCGACATCCTAACGGTTACAGAAAACGGTTATGGTAAACGCACAGCACTTAGCGAGTACCCGACAAAAGGTCGTGGCACTCAAGGTGTAGTTTCTATCAAAGTTTCTGAGCGAAATGGCCCGGTAGTTGGTGCTATCCAGGTTGTTGAAGGTGATGAAATGATGATGATCACCGACGCTGGCACGTTAGTACGTACTCGTGTGGGTGAAGTTAGCCAGGTTGGTCGTAACACACAAGGTGTAACGCTTATCCGTACTGCGGAAGATGAATCAGTTGTTGGTTTGCAACGTATTGAAGAAGTTGATGATGAAGATGCAGAAGCGTTAGAGTCAACAGACGAAAATACGCAGCAAGACGCTTCAGAAGCTCCTGCTGCTGATGATGCAGAGGAAGGTAACGAAGAGTAATCTTACATCGTTATCCTGATATGAAAAGCCGAGCCTTAGTTGCTCGGCTTTTTTGTATCTGTATCAACGCAATGAAAGTCGGAAACCAGTACACTGGCGTTATCTTTATTCATAGGTTGCTTTATGTCTATTTGGTTTTTTGTTGCCATCTCCTTGATGGGCTTGTTCATTGTCCTCTTATCACTGAGTGCATCAAAAGTTAAACCTGCGCAATGGTTCGGCTTTTGTCTGTTAGTGCTTGTCATAACCAGTGCAAGCTTCTTATTGCTGCGTCAAACTCCGCCTCAACCAATGCAGGCAGAAATGTCACGTATGATGACTGCTCGTGACATCATGCAAGAGATTCAAGACCAGTTGCGAGAGGATCCAAACAACGCTGAATTGTGGTTCCAACTCGGGCAGGGCTACCTACTAGAGGGTGAATTTGACGGTGCGTTGATTTGTTTTGACTACGCGATCCAACTGACTGAACCTGTCAGTGCCACGCAACTTGCTGCAAAGGCGACCACTTTATACTACATCCACCAACAATCTATGACGCAAGAAGTCAGCCTGCTTCTGGAACAAGCTCTACAGATAGAACCGCATAATGAAGCGGCTTTGTCTTTGATCGCAAATGACCATTTTCTGTCATTCCGCTTTCAGGAAGCGATTGATGCCTGGGTACTATTATTAGATTCTGATGATCCAAATTTAGATAGGGTGCAAATCATTAACTCTATTAACAAAGCAAAAGAGCTGTTGTAAGCGTACAATTTAATAAGCAGTAGAGGGAAAGGTGGGCAACGAATGAAAAATAAGGCACTAAGCATATTGGTTTTGCTGTGCGGCTCTGTATTGGCGGGTTGTAGCTCTTCCGATCATTCTGGTTCTTCCTCTTCGGTTTATTATTCTTCAGGTTATTACGATCCGTGGTGGTACGATCATGACGACTACTGGATTTATTACTATCCGGGTTGTTGCGACAACGACGATGAATACAAAGAGAAACTGGAAGAGTGGTGGAATGGTTTAGATGAAGACCAACAGCAATCCATCAAAGACAAAGTCGAGGATTGGAAGGACGATGATATGTCCGCCAATATCGATAACATGAAAAGCCAACTCGACGATCATTGGCAATCATTGCCTGACGAGCAAAAGCAAGAGATTCAAACCAAATGGGAGAATCGTCCGGAGCGTATTGAGCCAGCGGCTTTACAAGACAAAGCGGTAAAAGAAAAGGTTCAACAAAGAAAAGCATTAGCGGAAACGAAGATCCAACGCCCAGTTGCTCGTCCAAATGTGCAGATGCCTAAGGCACGTCCAAATATTCAACCGAGGCCGAGGCTTCCTCGTCGCTAGTACATTCGATTTTGTCTCTCGATAGAATCGAGGATGAAGAAATAAAGATAACAAAGAAACAAAAAAAAAGGGGCGTTCAGTACGCCCCCTTGTTGTATCTATAAATTAACCTCTGCCAGTGAGACTAATACGTGGCTTCGCGTTCAGCTGCTGCTTTATCCCATTCTGGTGCCACCGTTTCTAGGAAGTGTTTCTTGTCTGCGTTCATCTTATCCATATCCATGCCCAGTGCTTGTTGTGCTTTCGCTTTGGTCGAGATATCTGGAATTTGAACAGGGTCAGTAATGCCTTTGGTTGCCAATAAACGAACCAATTTGGTACGGGCGTCAGCAGCGCGATCAACTGCAGTACCTAGTACTTCAAGTGCTATCTCAGGAGCATGCATGTGGACACCGTGAGAAGCAATCGCGTAGTCCCAACGCCATTGTGCATGGCGAATATCTTGTAGGATAGGTTCCATCTCTGCTTCTGTTGCACCTGCTTTCCACGCTGCGCCTGCTTCAAAGTGTGCCGCTACGATTTGCTTCTCGGCGGTTAGCTTCATGTTCAGTACTTGCGCTTTGCGAGTCGAGACGATGCCTTGTAGCTGCTCTTTAGTTTGGGTATGGCATTGCGCACAGGTGTCTTCAAAACGATCAAATGGGTTACCCACTTTGTGGTCTGTGTACACCGTACCGTCTTCCTTGGTCACTTTAGGCATGTGGCAGTCCACACACACCACTTTGTTTTTACCATGAATACCCGCTCTCCAAGTTTCGAAACCTGGATGTTGCGCTTTTAGCATCGGCGCTTTAGATACGGCATGCGTCCAATCTTTGAAATTCGATGCGTCGTAGTATTTCTCCATGTCATTAACGGTGGTGCCCATATCCCATGGGAATTTAACCGCTTTAGTTGGGCCGGTGAAGTAGTATTCAACGTGACATTGAGCGCAGACCGATGCTTGCTTATCTAGGCGAGACTGTTCATCAAAGTTTTTACCAATAGTATCAAAAGCACGCTCGACGTATGGGCGAGTCAGTGCTAGCGCAGGTTCGCCTTTCTTGAAGGCTTCAGAGCCTGTGTTGTGGCAATCGGAACAACCGATAGGGTTGACGATTTCTGAGCCTAAGCGTGCCCATTTACCTTCGAAATAACCGTCTTCACCACGTTCATCAATCACGCGAGCAACGTCAGGGCTTTTACAGCTCCAACAGGCCATTGGCATAGGCCCGGACTTCTCGTCGGTTGGTGCGCCGGTACGTAAGGTTTGACGAACATCATCAAGTGCGTAAAAGTGACCGCGCGCTTTGTTGTAGTCTTTTGCGAAGCCGTAGCCAGCCCATAAGATCACCATGTTTGGGTCTTCACTTAGAGCATCTTCAATGTGCTCACTTTCGGATGTTGCTTTCCAAGAGTGGTATTGGTCGGGATGGTTCTGTTCAAAGGCGTCATTTCGAGGATCGATGAGGCCTTTTTCTTCTGCCGCCAACGAAGCGCCGACCAAAAATAATTGGCTGGCGAATAAGGTCGCAACCGCGATAGGTGCGCTCATCCAGTGTTTTATGCTCACGGTGTTATCTCCATATTCGTTTTTATTAGCAGCGTTGTGAGAAGCTATTCCAAATAAGAACTGGAGATCTACGATTAATAATATGGCTTAATTAGATAGATGAAATAGTGAGTGAATCTTGTCTTGTTTTAGATCAATTTACACCAGTGATCTCAGTCATGTTTGAATTTATATACCCCTAAAGTGGTAGTTGTTAAGTCGTTGTTCTGCAATGCTTTGGGTTTTTAACCTTTTTAAAAATAGGGTGATTTAGTTCGCTTTTTGAGCAGGCGTTTCTACCCCTTATGAATAATAGAGGTATTATAAATATAGGTTTAGCGTTGTGGCTTTCCGAAATAAGAATTGATGTCATTTGAAGATCTAAAAAATATCTTCAGAGGAAATTAATTGTCGCTCAAATAAATAATTGAGAATAGTTATCAATTATTATCGAGCTAAGGAAAGAACAATATGGGCAATATAAAATTGACCATAGAGACAATGCTGAAACTTCTCTTCGTCTTTGCCATCTATGGTTTCTCCATCGCCGCCCATGCGACTTCTTCAGAGCCGATTGAAGGTGCTCAAGCTGAGCGTCATCAAGTCGAGTTGATCCGTGACCGAGACTACAAGTGTCTGCAATGTCATAAGGATGCAAAAGAGACTCTGAACCTATCGCATGATTCGCAAGCGTTATTGAGTCAAGGTAAGCAGCTCAATTGCACTAACTGCCATAGCAACATCGGCCCTGAACACCGTGAAGGCTCGCCTGATGTAATTAAGTTTTCTGCCTCGCAATCGAAAGAGGTACACGACAAAGTGTTCCTTGATCCAAGCATGATTCTTAAAGCCAACAGCCAATGTGTGGATTGCCACGCACCGACACAGCTGAGAGAAAGCCACTGGACGCACGATGTGCACGCCAAAAACCTCACTTGTTCAAATTGCCACGATGTACACGCAGCGAAAACCAAAGCGTTGTCGTACGACAGAAAACAACTGATCAAGCAGTGTGTGGATTGTCACTCTGAATTTGCCGTCGAACCTGAACTTGCCAAAGAAGAGGAGAGATAGCATGAAATGTTCGAGAAGAAACTTTTTAGCCGGCAGCGGCGCGTTGATTTTAACTACAGGCGTTGCAGGCACTTCCGTTGTTAGCTCCTCTCTCTATGCCAGCAACAGTGAACAAGCGAAACGCATGGGTATGATTCATGATGAAAATGCCTGTATTGGCTGTACCGCTTGTACCGATGCTTGTCGCGAAGTAAATAAAGTCCCTGAAGGCGTAACGCGACTTAAAATTCATCGCAGTGAACCGATTGGCGAATTTCCAGATGTGGAATACCAGTTTACTCGCGAATCCTGTCAGCACTGTGATAACCCACCATGTGTGTACGTTTGTCCAACAGGCGCTGCACACAAAGATGAAGCGACCGGCATCGTGGATGTGCACAAAGAGAAATGTGTCGGATGTGGTTATTGCCTTGCCGCTTGCCCTTACCAAGTGCGCTTCTTTAATCCAGCCGATCACTCTGCGGATAAATGTAACTTCTGCCGTGATACCAACCTAGCGCAAGGTAAGCAGCCAGCTTGCGTGGAATCTTGCCCAACAAAAGCACTCATCTTTGGTGATTTGAATGACCCAACTAGCGAGGTGAGCAAAGCTATCGAAAGCCATGTTGTCTATCGCGATAAATCGCATTTAGGTACGCAACCTAAACTGTACAAAATTCCGCATAGCAAAGGGGAGGTGTCATCATGAACGGCTTCGAAAGTGCATTCCACTTTGACTCACTAGTCTGGGATTGGATCATCGCGATTTACTTATTCCTTGCTGGGATGTCAGCAGGTGCGGTGATGATTTCTATCTATTTAAAACGCAAAGTGATTGAAGGTGATCCCGCAAACAACGGCATCATGAAAGCGATGGCTTGGCTTGCGCCATTTGGCATCATTGCTGGGTTGGTAATTTTGATTTTCCATTTAACCAAGCCTTTAGAGTTTTGGAAGATCATGATCTACTACAACCCAACGTCGGTGATGTCGATGGGCGTGATCTTGTTCCAAGTGTACATGCTAGTGCTGTTTGTTTGGATCGGCGTTATCTTCCGCCATCAAATCATCAGCTTCGGTGAAGGGAAGTTACCAAGCAAGCTGCTGGATTTTGCCGATGGTATTTTGATTAAGGCGGGAAAAGCCAACAACGCAATTGAATTGTTCTTGGGCTTCTTAGCCATCGTGCTTGCAGCGTACACTGGCTTTCTATTGTCTGCATTGAAGACTTACCCAATGCTAAACAATCCAGTACTGCCAATCTTGTTCCTGTTCTCTAGTTTGTCCTCGGGTGCAGCAGCATGCTTGATGTTCGGCATTTTGGTGTTTAAAGAGTCGACCAGCAGCCCAAGTGTGTCTTGGGTGCACGGATTTGAACGCCCAGTAGTGTTGTTTGAGTTGTTTGTCTTAGTGACATTCTTTACTGGACTGATCTTCAGCGGTGGTCAGAACGAAGTCGCGGCTTGGAATGCTATTTCGAGTGGATTCTGGGCTCAATGGTTCTGGGTTGGGGTAGTGTTCATCGGCATGATAACGCCTTTGACTCTCAATTGGTTGACGCCTTCTGAAGTGCGCCACAGAGGCAGTTACGTTTTTGTGGTCACGACGTTGAGCTTGGTTGGCGTACTTATGCTGCGTACTTTCATTCTCTATGCCGGTCAAATGACCATAGTGTAAGGGGGATAAATGGAAGCTGAGCTAGGGTTCTTCTTACTGATATTGGTGGCTGTAACATCGACTTGTGCATCGTTGCTGCATTGGCTACGTCGTGCTATGAGTAAGAAGGCGACATTGCCGCATCAAGTCGCGATGTCCCACATCATTAGCTTAGCTTCCTTCATTTGTTTAGCACTTCTGATCGTCTGCTTCGTGCAAGACAACTTCGCGTTGGAATATGTTGTTACGCATTCCAACAGTCAACTTCCCGTAGCGTTCAAAATTGCTGCCGCTTGGGGCGGGCACCAAGGCTCCATGTTGTTTTGGGTCGTCACCTTGAGTTTATGGGCGTCGTTTATTGCATTTAAGTCACCGCTCAACGCCCAATATACTTGTGACTGTTTAGGAATCATGAACGTTCTTATTGCGACATTTGCTTGGTTCACGTTAATGACCTCTAACCCGTTCGAGTATGCCCAAGTATTGGCGTCGGAAGGACGAGATCTAAACCCAATGTTGCAAGATGTTGGGCTTATCATTCATCCACCATTGCTTTATCTCGGTTATGTCGGTTACGCAGCAATATTAGCTTTTGCATTAGCAGCGCTATTGGGTAAACAACCGATGAGCGATTGGTATGTGGTTGCTCGAAGCGCAGCGTTTTTTGCATGGGGAACGCTCACGTTGGGTATCTTGGTCGGATCATGGTGGGCGTACAATGAGTTAGGGTGGGGCGGATGGTGGTTTTGGGACCCTGTGGAGAACGCTTCTCTACTCCCTTGGCTTACGGGTACTGCTTTGTTGCACAGCGGTGTTGTCGCAACACGTAACAGAGGCGCAATTTGGAGCACCTATGCACTGGCGTTTGCTACGTTCAGCCTAAGCATTTTAGGGACATTCGTGGTGCGCTCTGGCGTGCTGACTTCAGTGCATGCTTTTGCGGTGGACCCAACTAAGGGTTTAGTGCTGCTTGGTGTATTGAGCTTGCTTATCATCATCACTTTTGGCGTATTGATTTTGCAAGGAGAACAACTCCCTCGCTTCAAACTTCAATCTCTAGCGAGCCGAGCTTACACTGCTTATATCGCCAAAGGGCTGCTGGTTATTGCGACTGCCATCGTTTTTCTTGGCACTTTTTATCCGATGGTTTATCAACTGCTCGGTTTAGGAAACATTTCAGTTGGCGCACCTTATTTTAATAGTCTGATCTTCCCATTAAGTATACTGGCTCTGATTGCCTTAGCTTTCATGCCGCTGCTGAAATGGACAAAAGGCACAGTGCCGAGTGTAAGCGCTGATATTGCGATCAGTATTGCGTTATCTCTTGTCTCTGGGATCGGGTTTATCTTCTTAGTGCACGCACTGCATTTCGAAGTATTGCTAACCATAATATTGGCTACTTGGGTGATTGTGGCGCATCTCGTTATGCTGTTTCGTTGTTCCAATAAGCGCAAACTCATGCCAATCGTGATGGCACATATCGGTTTTGCGCTGGCGGTGAGTGGAGCTGTATTCAACAGTCACTACTCATATGAACACAATTTACGTGTCGAATCCGGCAGTTCTCAGCAAAGGGCGGGGATCACTATCGATTATCATGGTATCGAATGGCTGGTGGGGCCAAACTACACTGCGGAACAAGGACAGATCACCTTACACTTGGAAGATGGCCGCATGCTCAATTTCAACCCGCAAAAGCGTCATTACCCTGTGCGAGTGATGAATATGACCGAGCCTGCGATTCGTTCACTATGGCATGGCGATTATTACGTGACATTGGGTGATAAAGTCGATACTCATGCTTATGCGATTAAAGTTCAGTACCGCGCAGGTATTTGGTGGATATGGTCTGGCGGGCTACTAGCTGTGTTTGGTGCGCTATTAACAGGCCTAAAGAAAAGGAGAGAGGCTATCAATGCGATCGAGAAATACGCTTAAACTCGCAGGTCTCGTTGTGGCTGTTGCCGTGTTTGCAGTAGTAACTGCGGTGGCTTTGTCTGAGCGACCGCATGTTGAATTGTCCCCACAACGAAATTTAGAGACACCTAATTTTCGCTCTACTTCTCTGATCTCTGATGACATGGTTTCTGAGCAGTTGTTCAAAGGCGACGGATATAAATTATTGAATGTTTGGGCATCTTGGTGCGGAGTATGCAAACGAGAGCATGAAGAATTATTGCAGTTAGCAGAACTCGGTGTGCCTATTATTGGGCTGAATTATAGAGATCAAAAACAAGCCGCTCGTGAATATTTGAGCTCTAAACGAAACCCATATATTGAAGTAATAAGTGACCCTAATGGAAAGCTCGCTGTGGAGCTAGGCGTTATAGGAACACCAGAAACTTACTTGATTGATCAAAATAGTCGTATATTGATCAAATATCGTGGAGAGTTAACGGCAGATAAATGGAACGATATATTTTCAGGATATTTGAATGTTTCGATTTAATAATCTTCTCCTCACATTAATCCTATTTACACTATTTTCCCCTTTCACGAGAAGTGCGGATTTAGAGCAGAATGTTGATCTGTTTGAGTTTCATTCTGTTGAAGTGCAACAGCGCGCAACCTCGTTAGCCAAGACATTACGCTGCCCGCAGTGTCAAAACCAAAACCTTGTCGAGTCTAATGCACAAGCGGCTAAAGACCTGAGGTTGAAAGTGTATACGATGGCCAATGAAGGCAGCTCAGATCAAGAAATAAAGGACTATCTAGTTGCTCGTTATGGGAATATTGTTCTGTATCAACCACCATTAAATTATTCCACGGCGCTGTTGTGGATCTTTCCTGTGCTATTTTTGATCTTTTTTGTCTTATATTCGATCCGAATGGTGAAGCGTAATTAATGTGACCGTTATTCCACTATTAAAAATAAATTGTGCACTTAACAAGCAGAATGTTATCATTTTTCCGAATTTATGAAGTTTCCAGTATAAAGAAAATAAAAATTTCGAGCTGGATAAGTAATAAAAGAACGAATAGGTGCACGCAGTGGATTCAGTTATATTACAACTTAAAAAAGACTTCTATTCGCAGATTCGTGCATTGCAATCACCGAACCTGCCTCAAGTTACTTCAACGCTCGCCGTGTTGACCGACGAGGAAATCCAAGAACTCGCAGCAGTTTGGATTGAACTCGCCGTTTGGAAGCGCAGTCAGACCCATTAAAAGATAGACCAAACGACCTTCTTGAAACCCCAGACAAAATTTGTCTGGGGTTTTTTATTGTAGTTTTTTTAAATTGTTATAATATAACAATTGTTCAGTTGGAGAGTGTTTCTCTTTTGCTATCTTGAGTGGATAACTGCCCTCAATTGTGATCTCTATATTGCAAAATGCGGTATCAGTCCCCATAGTTGAAGAGCAACGAGTAAATCCCATGAATGCAATAACGAAAACGCATCAAGCGCATCAAGCAATAAATCGAGTGAGTATAGATATGGCGGAAGTACGTGCCAGAGTAGATTTTAAAGTCGGGGCAAAAAGTAACATTGATGCCGAAATTCTGTCTTTCCATGGTCTGAAGACAGACAAAGAGCATGTTGCTATTATCTTTAAACAAGCGGACCAAACTCAGGACATGCCTTTAGTTCGTATGCACTCTGAGTGTTTGACAGGCGATGTGTTCCACTCTTCACGCTGTGACTGTGGTGAGCAACTAGAAGAGACGATCAATCGCATGGGCGAGTCCGGTGGTATCATCTTGTATCTCCGTCAGGAAGGTCGTGGTATTGGTTTGTACAATAAGATCGATGCATACCGCTTACAAAGCCAGGGCATGAACACGTACGAAGCTAACAACCATTTGGGCTTTGATGATGACCTGCGTGATTTCACAGAAGCAGCACAAATGCTAGAAGCTTTAGGCGTGAATAAGATCCGCCTCGTGACGAACAATCCTAAGAAAATTCGTGAGTTATCTGAGTACGGAATTGAAATTGGCGAGGTTGTCAATACCTCTGCACATATCAAAGATGGCAACGAAAATTATCTGAAGGCAAAAGTCTCTCACGGAAAACATGACCTAAAGGTTTAATCCTAAAGATAAAACTGATAATAAAGTCTGTGAAAAACCTCATTTTTATGAGGTTTTTTTGTATCTGGAGTTGCAAATAAATTGTAAATTTGTATTATCTCGAGACCAAAGTGCAAATAAGAATAATTAGCACTACCAATACGATAATTGAAAAGCTCAACAAGGATGCTTCAGATGAATGCAAAAAAAGTTTTAGTCCAATCTATTGCTGCATCACTCCTCATTGCCAGTGGTTCTACCGTTGCTGCCACAGTAACTAAACAACAAGTAGTCGAACATTACGCGGACGTTGCCCATGCTGTGTTTGCTGATTCAGTAACAACAGCGAAAGCGCTTGATGTAAAAATCGACGAATTTCTAAAATCACCATCAGCGAAAAAGCTTGAAGAAGTAAAACAAGCTTGGCTAGATTCTCGCGTGCCTTACCAACAGTCTGAAGTTTTCCGTTTTGGTAACGCGATTGTTGACGATTGGGAAGGTCAGCTGAACGCATGGCCACTTGATGAAGGTCTGATTGACTACGTAGCAGCTGATTACCAATACGAATTGGGTAACGAGGGCGCGGCTGCCAACATCATCGCGAACACTAGCCTACAGATCGGTGCTTCTAAACTGGACGTTTCAAAAATCACTCCAGAATTGCTAGCGGATCTAAACGAAGTAGGCGGTTCTGAGGCAAACGTTGCATCAGGTTACCACGCGATTGAATTCTTGCTTTGGGGTCAAGACCTAAACGGCACTAACGCGGGTGCAGGTCAACGTGCTTACACTGATTTCGTTGTCGGTTCTGAGTGTACGAATGGTCATTGTGACCGTCGTGGTGAGTACCTAAAAGCAGCCGCTGATCTACTGGTTCAAGACCTTGAGTGGATGGAAAAGCAGTGGTCTGCTGAAGTGAAAGGTAACTACCGTGAAGAGCTACTAAACGAATCTGCTGATAATGGTCTTCGTAAGATGCTATTCGGCATGGGTTCTCTTTCTCTAGGTGAGCTAGCGGGTGAGCGCATGAAGGTGGCACTAGAAGCGAACTCAACTGAAGACGAGCACGATTGTTTCTCAGACAACACGCATAATTCTCACTACTACAATGAGCAAGGCATCTACAACGTTTACACAGGTACATACAAAGGTGTAAACGGCAAAGAGTTATCTGGTCCAAGTATTGCTGATCTTGTTGCTCAAAAAGATAAGAAAGCGGCGAGCGAAATTCAAAAACAGTTTGATACAACACTTAGCCAAGTTGGTGAGCTAGTGACTTCTGCAGAGAAGAACAACCAGCACTTTGACCAACTTATTGCAGCGGGTAACGCACAGGGCAACGCGCTAGTAAACGACACCATCATGTCGTTGGTAGCACAAACCGGTGCGATTGAGCGCGCGGCAAGCATTGTCGGCATCGATAGCCTAAGCCCTGATACTGCTGACCACGAGTTTTAATAAGAAAACCATAATAAATAAGGGCTCTTTGTGAGCCCTTTTGCCGTTTGAGCTCGTTGTTATCACCCTTGTTGTCTATGTAGAGCAATGATATGAAGCCATACCTAATTTCTGCGCTAGCCGCGATCCTTTCTTCTTCTGCCATGGCTTACGATGTTAAGTCCGGTGGCAAAACCAGTGTTAAAAAAGACGGCGCGAATGCCTATTCTCTTCCTGCTGCTAACTTGCCAATGAGCAAACGCCTCGATTTTAGCGTCGGTAACAGCTTTTTCCGCAACCCTTGGGTACAAGCGCCAGCGTCAACAGACGCTCGTGATGGCTTAGGCCCGCTTTTTAACACCAATGGTTGTCAGAATTGTCACATCAAAGACGGTCGTGGTCATCCGCCAGAGAAAGATGATTTACATGCCGTGTCTATGTTAGTGCGCTTAAGCATTCCTGCGATGACGCCAGAACAAAAGAAAGCTTACATCAAAGATGGCGGCATACCTGAGCCGACTTATGGTGGCCAGCTTCAAGATTTCGCCCTGCAAGATCAAACGCCAGAAGGCAAAATCGAAATCACTTACACCGATGTCCCAGTGAAATTTAAAGACGGTACGACGGTGACACTAAGAAAACCTCATTTGAACATTACCGAACTGGGTTACGGCGATATGCACCCAGATACCGAGTTCTCAGCACGCGTGGCACCGCCAATGATCGGCCTTGGTTTGTTAGAGAGTATTCCCGACGAAACGCTACTTGCTTGGGCTGATGAACAAGATGCCGACAAAGACGGTATCTCAGGCAAAGTAAATAAGGTGTGGGATATTGAGAAGGACGACTTCTCGATTGGTCGCTTTGGCTGGAAAGCAGGACAACCGACGCTAATGCAGCAAAATGCAGCAGCATTTAATGGTGATGTGGGTCTTACGAGCCATTTATTCCCAAATGAAAACTGTACCTCGAAACAAAGCATTTGTGACGACATGCCAAATGGCGGCAAACCTGAAGTGAGTGAAAATATTCTCGACTTCGTAGAGTTTTACAGCCAACACTTAGCCGTACCTATTCGCCGTAACGTCAATGATCCTAACGTGAAACTTGGTCAGCAAATCTTTGCTGCGTCTGGCTGTGAAAGCTGCCACAAGACCAGTGTTAAAACGGCGAAACGACCAGAGTTACCAGCGCTTTCTGAGCAGCTTATCCACCCATACACAGACATGCTTTTGCATGACATGGGTAAAGGCTTAGCCGATAACCGTCCGGAATACTTAGCAAACGGCCGTGAATGGCGAACGGCACCGCTATGGGGCATTGGTTATACCGAAGAAGTAAACGGACACACTTACTTTCTACATGATGGCCGCGCTCGTAACCTGATGGAAGCGGTGTTGTGGCACGGCGGCGAAGCTGAAACGGCGAAACAAAATGTTTTAGCTCTGAACAAAAAAGAACGTGATGCTCTCATTGCGTTTCTGAACTCTCTATAAGGACCTAACCATGAAAAAGACACTGTTAGTGAGTGCGATTGCCGCAACGTTAAGTTTGGTTGGTTGCCAATCGACCATCGGTTCGAGCTCTGCCAAGCCTGAGAGTACAAGCCATATTTCTCAAAGCGTGTACGAGGTCGAGTTTCAATCAGCTCAGACGTTTTTAGCGCAAACCACAGAACTTGAACAGCGCTTCGCGGATTACTGCGCATCAGAGTCGAAAGATGATGCACAAGTAAAACAGCAGTGGCATCAAACTATGCTTGCCTGGATGGCATTACAAGGTCAAGAACGTGGCCCTGCTACGGCATTGGAGCAAAGCTGGAATGTTCAGTTTTGGCCAGATAAAAAGAACACGACTGGTCGTAAAATGTCTGTACTGACGAAATCTGATCAAGCTTGGAGTGCAGAAGATATCTCCACCCAAAGTGTCACCGTGCAAGGTTTAGGGGCTCTGGAATGGCTGCTTTACGATAAAGCGTCGACCTTATCTAGCAACAGCAATACCTGTGCAACAGGCGTAGCGATTGCAGAAAACCTCGATAACAAAGCGCAGATCATCGCGGATTCTTGGGCAGAGAACCCTTGGAAATCGCTAGAGATGACGGAATGGGAATCTGAGTACATTTCACTGCTCTCGAATCAGCTTGAATACAGCATGAAGAAGTTGAGCCGACCGCTAGCGAAGATTGGTAAGCCTCGCCCGTATTTCTCAGAATCGTGGCGTTCCGAGACCTCGCTTTCAAACTTAAAAGCCAACCTTCAAGGGATGGAAGCGTTGTACTTTGCTAACGGAAATGGTCTAGATGCGTTATTAAGAGAGCAAGGCCATGCAGATCTCGCAGACCGTGTCGTTCATCAGTTTGAAATGGCGTTAGAAACTTGGCCAGAAGATAAGAGCTTGTTTGCTGCACTACAAACAAAAGAAGGCTATCGCATGGTGCTCTCTCAATACAATAAGCTAGAGCAATTGAAGTACCTGATTCACGAAGAAGTGGCGCTCGAGCTTGGCGTAGTTATAGGATTTAATGCAACCGATGGTGACTGATCAAACCCGCCGAACCTTGCTGAAAGCCGCTCTATTCGGGGCGGCTACACCTATGATGCCATTTGGTTGTTCTTCAACAAGCTCACGTGAGCCTGCGTTGATCGGCTGCTCTATCATTGGCCGAGATAAATATGCAGCGGTGGTTGCGGATGAGCATGGTATGCCGCTATCTTCATTGCCGATTCCTGAACGTGGTCACGGTGTGGCAACAAACCGACAAGGCCACGCCGTAGTTTTTGGTCGTCGACCAGGTACTTTCTTCATGGTGTTTGATTATCGCTCAGAGCAGATGATCAAACTGCAACTAGCAAAGTCAAATCGTCATTTCTATGGGCATGGCGTTTACTCCCATGACGGCGCATTGCTATTTGCCACAGAAGGGGAAAGGGGGACAAGCCGTGGGATCATTGGTATTTATGATGTGCAGAAGCAATATCAAAAGATCGATGAGTTAACGGGTTTTGGTCTTGGTCCTCATGAAGTGATCATGATGCCTGATGGCGCATTAGCGATTGGCGTCGGTGGCGTACACACCAACGGCCGTGAACCTCTCAATCTTGATAGCATGAGACCGAGTCTGAGTTACCTTTCACAGGAAGGGGAGCTATTGGATCAAGTGTCTTTACCGGATCATAAGTTGAGTATTCGCCATTTAGCTCATGATGGTGCGGAAACCGTGCTTTGTGGTCAGCAATATCGTGGTGAGCCGGACGAGTATCCAGCCTTGATCGCCATGCACACGCGTGGTGGTGAAATGCAAGATCTTCAAGCTGAGCCTGAAGAGTGGGCGCGTTTCAATCACTACGTTGCGAGTATTGCAGCAACCGATGAATGGATCTTAGCCACTTCGCCTCCGGGCAGTTGTTATGGTATATGGTCTAAATCTACGGGCAAATTGGTAGAGCTAAGTGCGTTACCAGACGCCTCTGGTGTTGTGGTCTATGGCGATGAGTTCCGAGTCAGCTCTGGGGCGGGAAAAGTGGTAGAGCAAAGACCAGAGGAGTCAAAAAGTACCTTCGCAAGCGGAGTGCAATGGGACAACCATTGGTCGAGAATTATCTAGAAAGATCATTGAGTAATTACTTATAGAGAGTTTTGTTGTTGTTTTCGGCATCAGATTCTTAATTTTAAACCTGCAAGCTGTGAGATATTTGCCATACTTTTTATTATGGCAAGTAGCGCAAGGATCATTTCAGTGTTTGCTAGGGTTTTAATCATGACGGCACTTCTGGTGCCGTTTTGCAGCTTTTCCACCGTCGTTTCTCTCGAAGCTTCAGCGCAAGTCGAGCAAGAGGGAGCGGTACAAAAGCTGTCTGTAGAAAAAATGATCCATTATCCAGAGGTGATTGATCAACTGTATCAAAGCACCAATTACCGTTTGAACTGGGAAAATGAAAGTGATATTGAGCAGTTTCTTTTTCAAGTAAACTTGGTTGCTCTTGCGGATGTCACCGATGAATTCGAAAATCAACTTCACCGGATAAACCAAGTAAGGTGGCAGGGAGATAATCTCGACTTCGATTTAGTGATGACAGACTCACTCTTGATGTACCTTAGTTATCTTGAGCAACTCCCCGAAGAAGGGATTAATTGGCTATTTACAGACAAAGCCCATGTTACGTTACCCGCTCCTAGCATCGATACTTTATCGATTTTGAGTAATGAGATTACGGTTGGCAAACTTGGTCAGTTTTTGGCAAGTCTCCGGTCTCCATTACAAACAGATGATGCTTTCTACTCCGCCTATTCTTCGCTATCGGAACATTCTCAGTACCAATATCCTGCCTATCAACAAACTGGGCTAGCACGTGTTGGCGATATATTAGAAAACAGACCCCTATTGATTGAGCGAATGGAGATCGTAGGCGTAGATGTTTCTTACTTGGATTTAGTCACTGAAGAATATGACGAACAATTAGAGCTTGCGATAAAAGAGTTCCAGCGTATTCATGGTTTGAAAGAAGATGGCGTTATCGGCCCGAATACCATTCGATGGATCAACTTTTCTCCTCAAGAGCGATTGCATCTGTTGGCGTTGAATTCTGAGCGTTCAAGAATTTGGTCGAAAGAAAGGGATAATGTTGTCTTTGTTAACGTGCCTGGATACGAAGTCACGTATTGGCATGACGGTCAACCCTTGTTTGAGTCTAAAGTCGTGGTAGGGAGAGCATCAAGAAAAACGCCCATCATGTCGGTAGCACTGGATTCAGTTATTCTCAACCCAACTTGGAACGTGCCTTGGACTATCATGGTTAAAGACATTATTCCTAAAGTAAAACGTAATCCGATGTATTTGATTAACCATAACATTCAAATCATTCGGTCTTGGACTTCGAACGAAATTATTGACCCTACAACCATCAATTGGGCAACGGTGAATCCGAGAACATTTCCTTATCGTATGCGACAGGCGTCGGGCTTACAAAATGCACTGGGATTGTACAAGTTCAATATGCCTAACCCACAAGCTATTTATTTGCATGACACGCCAAGTAAGAACTTGTTTGAACAGGACAGACGCGCATTCAGCTCAGGATGTGTTCGTGTAGAACATGCAGACCAGTTAGCAGAACTTCTGTTCAAAACTCAGGGGTTGGAAGAACGTTTAGCGAAAAAGCGAGAAAGTTCTCGTCGGTCTAACACGTCAGTTCCTTTGGGAGAGCGCATTCAAGTACACATCATTTATCAAACAGCATGGTTGGAAGAGGGAACGCTTTACTACCGTGATGATATCTATAAGTACGATCACCGCAGTTGAAATCTTTAAGGAAAATTTACAAAACGAAGAATTCTCTTTTCGTTCAATAATTAAGCAATAATTACTGCATCTGAAAATCAAGATGGAGCGTTTTATGCATTTGACGTGACAAATGTGTTTGGTTAATGTCCACGACTTGTCTAGTTGTTGAGCACTGTATTTTGAAATGGTAAGTCGTAACTTTTCCCGCCGAGATTTCCTTAAAATGACCGCTGGTGGTGTGGTGTTGGCGTCTGCCCTGCCATCATTTTCTTGGGCTTCACTCCCTGACGAGCCACGTGCGCTGGCGATGAACAACCTTAATACTGGAGAGATCCTCGAAACATGCTATTTCGATGGAAAACGATACATTAATGATGAACTTCAAAGGCTGAATGAGTTTTGTCGAGACCATCGACGAAATGAGGTTCATCCCATGGATCGACGCTTGTTCGATCAAATAAGCCAAATTCAAAAGTTAATTGGTACAGAAGCAGAGGTGATCGTCATTTCAGGTTACCGTTCTCCTGCCACTAATGCCTCGCTGCGCAACGGGTCTTCTCGTGTAGCGAAAAAGAGCATGCACATGGAAGGAAAGGCCATTGATTTCCGTTTAGACGGTGTGAAGCTTTCAACAGTTCGTGATGCTGCATTAAGCCTAAAAGCCGGTGGCGTGGGTTATTATCCAGGCAGTAACTTTGTTCATATCGATACGGGTGCTGTTCGTTCTTGGTAGTGCCAGTTGAGACAAGGTTTCTAGTCTCAGAACGTCGTCGATTACCCACAGTTCAAAGCTTGAAGTCGCTAGGCCTTAGTGTCATAGTTGCGGCAGTTTTCACGCAAATTTATTCGGTATAGGTTATCTATGGCTCTGAAATACCAAGTTGTTCCAGTAACATCTTTCTCTCAAAACTGTTCTATTGTCTGGTGTGACGAAACCATGAAAGGCATTGTGGTTGACCCAGGCGGCGATGAAAAGCAGCTCGCTATGCTTATCAAAGAACTGGGTGTTGACGTGGTAAACCTAGTGCTAACACACGGTCACTTGGACCACGTAGGTGGCACGGAGCCGCTGTCTGCACTGCTTGGCGGTACAGAGATTGTTGGTCCTCACAAGGCAGATAACTTCTGGTTGCAAGGTTTGGAAGGTCAGAGCCAAATGTTTGGTTTCCCGCTGACAGAAGCGTTTGAACCGCACCAATGGCTAAATGAGGGTGACACTGTCACTTTCGGTAATCAAGTGCTGAATGTATTCCACACACCTGGTCATACACCTGGTCACGTTGTGCTTTACAGTGAAGAAGCGCGTTTAGCGTTTGTGGGTGACGTTTTGTTTAACGGTAGCATTGGTCGAACTGACTTCCCACAAGGTGATTTCAATACGTTGATTAGTTCTATCAAAGAGAAATTGTGGCCTTTAGGCAATGATGTCACGTTTGTCCCTGGTCACGGCCCTCAATCGACTTTCGGTCATGAGCGTAAAACTAACCCGTTCGTTGCTGACGAGATGCCGCTTTACTAAAAGTGCGTGTACTAAGCATTATTCTGGCTCGGCGGCAGCTAAGTATCGCCGAGTCAGTCCCACAAAATCCTCAGCCTCACGATCTAGATCACTTGCTGATATAAATAGATCATAGCCATAAAAGCCTCTCTGATACTTCATCCGGTTGGCGAGCATCGCTAACAAACCTTTGTACTCAATCCCATCTCTGTTTATATACGGTTTAGGGTCAAGCACCATATCCTCAAACTTATCTTCACACTGATTTTGTTTTGCGCCTAAGTAAAGCAGTGCTCGCTGGCTGAGGAGAATTTCTGTCGCTATACGAGGGCAGATTGAATTTAAGTAGGGTGAGTAGTGTTTTAGACGAATACCGATCCAAGGTAGCGGTTGGTGCCACCCTTCCTGTTGGTAGCTACAAATACCGATTGACTCAATATTTCGCCATCTGACGACCCAACCCCCTTTAAAAAGGTGTTGCTGAAAGTGAGAAGCTGTCAGCGTAAAAGTGACTTGGCTTTTCTTAATCATCAAGATGGCGAAACCAACGATTGCAGACATCAAAATGACCGACAACATGGCTTGCTTCCATCCCGGAGAAATGGCAACCAAAAACAAAGTGATGAGTGCAACGAGTAACAAAAGTATTCTGTTGATAGGGGAGTCGGGTTTGAAATGTGAATTTGTTAGGTGCAGCGTTTCCATGCTTATAACCTCATCGAATACTTGTTCAAAAATGAGTGGGCAGCTTTATGTGCATTGACTTGCATTTAAAATAAAACAAACCTCTGTTTTTATACCCAGTATTCAATAAATCCGTTCATAAAATATCTGATTAAATAGTAGACGTTCTATGCTTTGAGCGCATTTTTCATCGCGTTTCGCCGCTAAAACCTACAAATTGCTTGTGAATTTTGGTATAAAACGCGCTTCAAATTTTCATCCCTGCTGAGATGCAGTGAACTGGAGAAATATTCAATGAGACTTGCTCATAAGCGTAAAGTGCAGATGAAACTGCAAAAACGCATTAAAGCGACAGTAGCAAACTTAGCTGCAGCACCTAAAGCAGTGAAGCCTGTTGCGGAAAAAGCAGTAGCACCTTCTGTTGCTGAGAAAGTAGTAGCTGATAAAAAAGTAGCTGCAGTGAAAACAGTTGATGTTGCCCTTACTCCTAAGCAACAACAAGTATTAGACATCGTTATTGCGAATGCTGAAGGTATTAACCCTAAAGGCATCGGTCTAGCTGCAGGTCAAGAAGATACTAAAGCGGCATCATGGGCTACTGGCGCACTAAAGAAGCTTCTTGAAGAAAACCTAGTTCAAAAAGAGCAGTTAGCAGGTAACAAAGTTATCTACAAAGCAGTTTAATTACCGCTACCGTTCTAGATTGAATACCTCGGCCGATGCCGAGGTATTTTTTTATCTTGGTATTGGAAATAATGCATTAAGTACTCACTTTAACACTGCCAATAAGTGGTTTGTCACATTTTCTTAAATACTATGTAAATTTTTTGGCAGAAAAATACGTACGTATTGTCTTTTATTTTTATTCATAGATAAAAATATAATTTATTGATTTTGCTATTAACAGTCTTTTGTCATGACGGTTGTCCTACGTACTTGTACGTAATACCTTAGGCTAATGCCTTATTGATGAATCACTCGCTTCCGTGTTCATGCCCATTTCGCATTAGAAAACATTGTTACATCTTTTATACCGAATACAGCCAATCCTAATGAAATGGATGACAACAATAACCTTGGTGATAAAGGACGTGAACGATGAGTCTAATCCAAAAATCTTTAAAACGAGTGCTCAAAACAACCGCTGTCGCTGCCGCGATGGCACTCGCGGCGACTTCTGTAAACGCTGCTGAAAAAGTCTATCGTTTAAAGCTTGCTGAAACTTGGGGGCCTAATTTCCCAATTTTTGGTGATACCACAAAAAACATGGCCAAAATGGCGGAAGAGATGTCCAACGGACGTTTGCAAATCCGCATTGATTCCGCAAACAAGCATAAAGCGCCTTTTGGGGTGTTTGATATGGTTAAGTCGGGTCAGTATGACATGGGTCACTCAGCGTCTTATTACTGGAAGGGTAAGGTTCCAAACACACTTTACTTCACTTCTATGCCCTTCGGTATGTTGCCAACTGAGCAGTATGCATGGTTTTACTACGGCGGTGGTATGGAGCTGATGGAAAAAGTGTACTCTCCACATAACTTGATGTCTTTCCCTGGGGGTAATACCGATACTCAGATGGGGGGGTGGTTCCAAAAAGAGATCAAGTCCGTCGAGGACTTACAGGGTTTGAAAATGCGTATCCCAGGGTTTGCTGGTGAGATTTTGGCTGAGTTAGGTGCCAAGCCAACGAATATCGCCCCTGGTGAGCTATATACCTCTCTAGAGCGTCGCACAATTGATGCCTTGGAATGGGTTGGTCCATCGCTGGATCTACGTATGGGCTTCCACAAAATCGCGCCTTACTACTACACAGGTTGGCATGAGCCAGCGACTGAGCTTCAGTTCCTCGTTAACAAGCGTACCTGGAATCGTCTACCTGATGATCTAAAAGCGATTTTGCAAGTAGCCATGAAAACGGCCGCTTACGATATGTACACGCAATCGAAACACGAAAGCGGCAAAAACTGGGCATCTATTAAGTCTGAATACCCAAATGTTGAAGTAAAAGATTTCCCACCTGAAGTAGTAACTGCGTTGCGAGAAGCAAACGATCGTTTGTTGAAAGAACATGCAGAAAAAGATGCTTTGGCGAAAGAGATTCAAGAGTCGCAAGCGAACTATATGAATCAAGTTCGACCATGGTCAGATATTTCGCACCGAGCGTACTTAAACAGTCAAGCTCAACAATAACGTTATGAAGCAGGCGATGCCAAGAGGTTTAGCCTGCTATCGAAGCCCAAGAAAACTTCATAATGAATGCTCCGCACCATAGCGGAGCGCATCTAAACGTTCCACGGAGTTCGGAATGAGAAGTCTTATTTATATTGAGCGATTATTTAACCGCTTTAGCGATTTTCTCGGATGGTTATCCAGCATCCTGTTTATTTTGTTGTTAGCAAACGTTGTGTACGACGTTGTCATGCGTTACGTGTTTAATGATGTGTCTATCGCATTC
This sequence comes from Vibrio sp. D54, assembly GCF_021728075.1. Lineage (NCBI taxonomy): Bacteria > Pseudomonadati > Pseudomonadota > Gammaproteobacteria > Vibrionales > Vibrionaceae > Vibrio > Vibrio sp. D54. The sequence continues at coordinate 209,020 of NZ_JAKKCS010000007.1, forward strand.
CAAGAAATGGAATGGCATCTATTCTCTGCCGTGTTCTTGCTTGGTGTGCCTTACGCAATTAAGTCCGGTGGCCATGTTCGCGTCGACATTTTTTATGAACGTTTATCTTACAAAGCACAATCCATCATCGACATCATAGGCACACTATTTTTCTTATTCCCTTTTTGCCTACTGGTAGCTTGGTTTGGTATTGATTTCGCCAAGGAAAGTTACGCGTTAGGCGAGACGTCTGGTGACCCAGGTGGCTTACCATATCGTTGGATTATCAAAGCGATGATTCCGCTGTCATTTTTTTTTATGGCGGTGAGTGGTATTGGATTGTTACTTCATTCAATCAACAAAATTGTCAACCCTCATCTCATCTATGCCGGTAATAACGGTAAGTCGTAAAAGGAAGTCATTATGATCGGTATAGTGATGTTTTTTGTTGCGCTCTTTGCGCTTCTATTGGGATTTCCCGTTGCCTTTACTTTTGGTGGTATCGCCCTGATTTTTGGTGTTTGGGCTGAAGGTATCGAGATGTTTGCTTTTATGCCATATCGAATTCAGTCCATTATGGAAAATACGGTGCTAATGGCCGTACCGCTGTTCGTTTTTATGGGGCTAGTGCTACAGAAAACGAAGCTTGCTGAACAGCTACTAGAATCAATGGGGCGTTTGTTCGGTGGCGTTCGCGGTGGTATCGCTATTTCTACCGTGTTAGTTGGCGCATTGCTTGCAGCTTCAACGGGTGTGGTAGGCGCATCAGTTGTTGCGATGGGCTTAATATCTCTTCCTGTGATGCTCAAGTACAATTACGACAAAGGTTTAGCGTGTGGGACTATTTGTGCGTCTGGCACGTTGGGCCAAATTATCCCACCTTCTATCGTGTTGATCTTGTTGGGTGATGTACTTGGCGTACCGGTAGGGGACCTATTTCAAGCTGCGATCTGGCCCGGTATTACACTTGTTGGCGCCTATGTGATCTACATTCTCATCTACGCGAAGTTGAACCCTCAAGCCGCACAGGCGATAGAGCGCGATGAGTCGATCAGTCGTAAACAAGAAGTGCTCACCGCACTGAAAGCTGTATTGCCACCTTTAGCATTGATCATCGTGGTATTGGGCTCCATATTTGCAGGGATTGCAACACCAACAGAGTCAGCGGCACTGGGTGGTGCAGGTGCGATTATTTTATCGCTATTGTATAAGCAGTTTAGTTGGTCGATGATTTATGATGCATCAAAAGAGACAGTTAAAGTAACCGCAATGGTCTTTGCGATCTTACTTGGTGCGACCGCCTTCTCAATGGCATTTACCTACACTGGTGGTGATTATTTAGTTGAAGAGTGGATGTTAGAACTGCCGGGTGAAAAGTGGGGATTCCTTATTATTACCATGGTGGTGATTCTGATTTTAGGTTTCTTTATCGACTTCGTTGAAATCTGTTTTATCATCGTGCCAATTATTGCGCCAGTCGCTGAATTGATGGGCATTAATATGACGTGGTTTGCGATTCTTATTGCGATGAACTTGCAGACGTCGTTCCTCACACCGCCATTTGGCTTTAGTTTGTTTTATCTAAAAGGTGTCGCTCCAGCAGGGGTTACTACGCGTGATATCTACAAAGGTGTGATGCCATTCATCGCGATTCAGATTGTTGTGTTGGCGTCTTTGCTGTTTTTCCCTGGTTTTTACGGTATGAGTTAATCACTCGATAATAAAGAGATTTTGTGAACTGAGAGTTTTTACCTTTTGAGACAAGTTGTTAAGCTGTTAATTATGTCTATGCAGACACAATCGATTCGTTTGTACTGCTAAGATAGTAAGCTGTAAAGGCAGCGTTTCATGGAGGGAAGGGATGCCTCTCAAAGCAAAGTTAATTCTGCTGACACTGATACCCGTGGTATTGGTGTCAGCGAGTATCAGCTGGATCTCTATCTATCAAACCAAGACCCTTGGCAAAAGGGAGGTTGAGATCTTTCATCAAAACCTGATCCAATCAAAAGAAGCGGCGCTGAAAGATACGGTCGACGTCGCTTTTGACTCCATTTCTTACATCTACAACGATCCGACTTTAGAAGAGAGTGTTGCCAAAACGCGTGTGAAAGCGATTTTAAATCGTTTGAGTTATGGGTCGGACGGCTATTTTTTTGCTTATGATAAATATGGTACCAACCTTGTACACCCAGTTCTTCCGGAGCTTGTCGGGGAAAACTTACTCTATCTTGAAGACGAAAATGGCGATCGCTTAATCGAAGCTTTATTGTATCAAGCGCAATCAGGTGGTGGATTTCATCAGTACCTGTGGCAAAAGCCATCTACGGGTGAAGTCGTCCCTAAGCTTAGTTACGCTGCATGGCTCGATAAGTGGGAGTGGATGATAGGGACTGGGCTGTATATTGAGGATGTCAGCCGAGAAGTCGCCAATATGCGCGCGGCAGTGAACAAAAATATCGAAACGACATTTTTCTCAGTCGTCGTGATCTTAGCGGTGACCGTTGCTGTAATCATTGTTCTCACTTTGGCGATCAATCTGCACGAGCATCGCCTCGCTGATAAGAACCTGAAAGAATTGGCACATAAAACCGTGATGTTCCAAGAAGATGAGAAAAAGCATTTAGCGCGAGAACTGCATGATGGAATCAATCAGTTGTTAGTCTCCAGTAAATGTCATTTAGACTTAATGAGTCATAGACTGGAAGACGAAAAACTCAAATCCCACTTAGATAAATCACAACGATCGCTCGTCACCGCGATAAATGAGGTGCGGCATATTTCTCATCAGCTCCGTCCAAGCGCCCTCGATGATATCGGTTTAGAAGCAGCACTGACGACCTTGCTACAGGATTTTCATTCCCATTCTGGGATTGATATCGAGAGCAATTTCGATACTCAGCAGCATAAACTGACTTCGGAAGTCGCAACGACGCTATATCGCGTCGCTCAGGAGTCTTTGAATAACATTGAAAAACATGCGCGAGCGAAAAAAGTAACGGTTACTTTGCAAAAAATGGGCAATATGCTGCAATTACTCATACGTGACGATGGGCTTGGATTTGTGGTTAACCATGCAGTGCACCAACAAGGGATTGGGTTAAGGAACATGCAAGAGCGTGTAGAGTTCATCGGTGGTGAATTTGAGCTAATGAGTGAGCTTGGCTTGGGAACAGAGATTACTGTGCTGCTTAATTTGGATGAAATAGTTTATGGATAAACCGATTAGTGTAGTGATTGTCGATGATCATCAAGTAGTATTGGATGGCTTCATGGCTCGTTTGGAGTTAGAGCCTGACATCGAAGTGGTGGGTACAGCAAGTAATGGCTTGGAAGCGATAGAGGTCGCAAAGCACTTGCAACCGGACGTCATATTGATGGATATCAGCATGCCAATAATGAACGGTATTGAAGCGACTGGTGTAATTAAAGAAGCGCGCCCAGAGAGCAAAATACTTATGTTGACCATGCACGATAATCGCGAGTACATCATGAAGGTCATGCAAGCTGGTGCTGTAGGATATATGCTCAAGGAAATCTCGGCCGAGAAAATGGTGCAAGCAATAAAAACGGTGAACCAAGGCTCGACGTATTTCTGTGAATCCGTCACACAAACACTCTTTACCCAAGAAGTGGTGCCTGCCACGCAAAAAACGAATCCTCTCAGCCGCAGGGAAGAAGCGGTACTTAAATTAGTTGCTCAAGGAAACAGCAGCAAGAAAATCGCCACTTTACTCAATATTAGTTATCGAACGGTAGAGACGCATCGCCATAACATTAAGCACAAGTTAGACTTACATTCGACGGCAGAGTTAGCAAAATATGCGTTTGAAACTGGGTTGACTGAGTAGGAGAGTAGTGCCCGCAAAAAGCGAGCACGTGGGAGCGAAACTAATCGGCTTTGGTAATGCTACCAAGCTCTAGCATTGGAGCAACATCGATGTCCTCTGCATTCATCATCGTCGAGATGCGTTGAACGGAAGATAGTAGAAGGGATTGCTCCCATTCTTCCAATTTTTGGAATCGATTAATGAAGTGCTCTTGCAGCGGCGTTGGTGCTTGTTTTAAGGCTTCTTGGCCCTTGCTCGTAAGTACAGCATGCACTTTACGCTTGTCTTGAACACTGCGCTGACGCTCAACAAACTGGCCTCGTTCTAGTCTATCTAGAATGGTCGTTGCGGTCGCTTGGCTCATGTTAGTGTGGCTAGACAACTGTTTAATCGTCACGTTATCTAAGTCATTGATAGCGCGCATCAAAATCAACTGTGGAGCAGTCAATCCAGACTCTTTGCTCAGCTTTTTAGAATGTAAATCAATAGCGCGGATGATCTGACGAATCGAGACCAATACTTCTTCGTACTTTTCCAATTTATTCATCCAGTCTGTAGGGAACATTTATCGAGGCGACACTAACTTAAATGCGCCCTTATTTAAAGGGGGGAAATCAAAAATTACCTCTACAATCTTACGCCGTGTCCTCAATACCATTTTGTCGCGCCTTTTCGACAAAATAAGAAGAGCTAAAATTATTATAGCAATAAATGTTTGTGGTCTAACTATTGTGGTAGTGATTTGTTCTATCAAAGTCCGTAACCACACAGTGAAAAGTAAGTTATTGGATTTTTTAATAGCAAAAAGATAGACAAAAACGTGTCAAATGATAGGATCTTGCGCCTTCACGGAATGCAAAACGTATCGTGTTCGAAAGATTTTTTTGTTTGGTACGTAAAAACACTACAAAAATAGAGAGGAACGATGACAAAGGGTATAGATAAGTACAGTATCGATAGTACCGACTATACGGTAGGTCAGGACAACGTTCAAAAATGGGGTTTTGATGTTCATAACCCAGTTTTTGGTATTAGTGCAGGTTTAATTGCGCTGTTTCTTGTCGCTGCATTAGTTCTAGATGCACATACCGCAAAGACGGCACTTGATGGGCTGAAATGGAAAATTATTGGTTCATTCGATTGGTTGTTCATTATTGCAGGTAACATTTTCGTTATTTTCTGTTTGGCGCTTATCGTCTCACCAATGGGTAAGATTCGACTAGGTGGTAAAGACGCTGTTGCCGATTACTCGTTTATGTCATGGCTTGCAATGCTATTTGCAGCTGGTATGGGTATCGGTTTAATGTTCTGGAGTGTTGCAGAACCTGTCGCTTACTTCACCGGTTGGTATGAAACGCCACTTGGTGTTGAGGCAAATACACCAGAAGCCGCGAGATTGGCACTGGGTGCAACGATGTTCCACTGGGGCCTTCACCCATGGGCAATTTACGGTGTTGTAGCACTTTCTTTAGCATTCTTTGCCTACAACAAAGGTTTACCGCTATCTATGCGTTCGATCTTCTACCCACTTCTGGGTGATCGTGCATGGGGTTGGGCTGGCCACATTGTGGACATTCTGGCTGTGCTTGCGACTTTATTTGGTCTTGCTACATCCCTAGGTCTAGGTGCGCAGCAAGCAGCAAGTGGTATTCATCACGTATTTGGTGTTGAGCCAGGCCTTGGCCTACAAATCGTCGTCATTACCGTTGTAACTTTGCTTGCTGTTGTTTCAGTGGTACGTGGTATTGATGGTGGCGTTAAAGTCATTAGTAACATCAACATGGTTGTGGCGTTCTTGCTACTGATTCTTGTTGGTCTTATCGGTTGGGCGGCGAGTTTAGGCTCGATTCCAACCACACTTATGGCATATGTAGAGAATATTATTCCGCTAAGTAACCCGTTTGGTCGTACGGACGAAGCTTGGTTCCAAGGCTGGACAGTATTCTACTGGGCTTGGTGGATTTCATGGTCACCATTCGTAGGCATGTTCATCGCGCGTGTTTCTCGTGGTCGTACCGTTCGCGAGTTCATCACAGCAGTTCTACTGGTTCCAACGGCGGTTACCGTTGTTTGGATGTCTGTATTTGGTGGCCTGGCGATCGAGCAAGTTGTTGATAAAGTAGGTGAGCTGGGCACAAATGGCTTGACTGACGTATCACTTGCTATGTTCCAAATGTTTGATGTTCTTCCATTTGGTAGCATGCTTTCTATCATCGCTGTTGTGTTGGTACTTGTGTTCTTTATCACGTCTTCTGACTCTGGTTCACTTGTTATCGACAGCATCACAGCGGGCGGTAAAGTCGACGCTCCTGTACTTCAACGTGTTTTCTGGGCATTCATGGAAGGTGCAATTGCGGTCGCTCTGCTATGGATTGGTGGCTCCGAGGCGGTTCAAGCTCTTCAGGCCGGTGCCATTTCTACAGCACTGCCATTTACCTTCATTCTGCTTGCAATGTGTGTGAGCTTATTGATGGGTATGCGAACTGAGCGTCAGTAATTCGGCATTTTATAAAACCGTTTGACTAACAATTAATCAAAAGGCCAGCAATTTGCTGGCTTTTTTTGTGCGGTTTTTATGACGCTTGAGACAAAAAAATGACACATGAAAGTTCATATTTTACAAAGAGTTAATGTGCTATTTTGTTTTTTAAAAATTAGTGAATAGTCGTAAAAAAGTGTGTAATATTCATGCACCTTAACTGTTCTCCCAACTCAAAAAACTATAAATATGAAATTATCATTAAAACAAAAGCTTATAGGCGCAAGCCTTTCTGCTGTTGTTGTGATGGCAACAGCACTTACTTGGTTGTCGGCTGGTCAATTATTTGATCAGACTCGTTCAGGTGTCTATTCACGTGCGCAAAGTCTTAGTACTACTGCGTCAGAGGGAATTTCTGATTGGGTCAATATCCGTAAAGATATTGCCACTGCGTTCAACGACTACTCGACCGAGCAAGACGTTGTTCCTTTCCTACAACAAGCTCGCAAGGCTGGTGGCTTCGATGACATCTTCCTTGGTACACCAAACGGTGACATGTACCGCTCTCATCCGGAGCGTAACCGTGCTGATTATGACCCACGCACACGTCCTTGGTACAAGGATGCTGATGCAGCGGGTAAGCAAATCATCACAGCCGCATATCAAGACGCAATCACGAATGCACTACTTGTGACCATTGCTGAGCCAGTAATGAAAAATGGTCAGTTTGTTGGTGTTGTTGGTGCGGACGTACTGATCGATCAGCTTATCAGCGATGTGATTAACTTAGATGCAGGTGAAAACGCGCATGCGATGCTAATCGACATGAATGAAGGCACCTTCTTAGCGCATCCAGATAAAAGCTTGACGCTTAAGCCTATCACCAGTGTTCTAAAAGATTTTTCAGAAGAGGCAATTGAGCGCGCCGCCGATGAAGGTCGTATCGAAGATACGGTAATCAAAGGAAAAGATAAGCTTTACTACTTCAATAAAGTTCCTGGTACGCATTGGATATTTGCGATTGAAATGGATCGCGCAACAGAAGAAGCAGGTCATGCGGTATTGCTACGAGATCTATTGTTTACTGCTGTGGCGATCACGATTGTGGTTATTCTTGCAGTTTCTTGGCTAGTTGGTTTCTTGTTCCGTGACTTGAACCGCGTATCAAATGCACTGGAAGAAATTGCATCTGGTGAAGGTGACTTAACGCAACGCCTAGAACCACGCAGTGATGATGAAGTAGGTAAACTGGCGGAAAACTTCAACCGTTTTGTTGGCAACATGCACACAATGGTTACTAAGCTTAGCCACGTATCTTCTGCGCTTTCAGAGCAAGCACGCACGACAGCACAGCAAGCTGAGGAGCGTAGTCAGCGTATCTCTTACCAGCAAGATGAAATCAACATGGTGGCGACGGCTGTGAACGAAATGGCAGCAGCGACACAAGAAATTGCAGGTAATGCTGATAGCACGGCAAGTAACTCAGAAGAAGCGGTTCAAGCTTGTTCACATGGTTCTAGCCAAGTAACTCAAACGCAAGGCTCTATTCAGAACTTAGCGCAAGAAGTTCAAGTTGCTACTGATGTGATTCAAGAGCTAGAAGCACACGGAAATAGCATCAATACGATTCTATCAACGATTCAAGGCATTGCAGAGCAAACGAACTTACTTGCACTGAACGCGGCGATCGAAGCGGCACGTGCAGGTGAGCAAGGCCGTGGTTTTGCTGTGGTTGCCGATGAAGTCCGCGTATTGAGCCAGCGTACTCATGCTTCAACGCAAGAGATTCAAGAAACTATCGAGATGCTACAAGGCACAACGGCCAAAGCGGTCGGTATTATGGGTGACAGTCGTCGTCTAGCTGATACCAGTGTTGATGATGCCAATGCGGCTGCAGCGAGCTTGACGCAAATCCACACTGCTGTTGAGCGTATCAGTGATATGGCAACGCAGATTGCTTCAGCAGCAGAAGAGCAAGCATCGGTAACCACTGAGATCACTCGTAACACTGAAGGTATTCGTGACGTGTCTAACGAGTTGTCAGTCGAAGCTCATCAAGCAGCAGAACAAGCTGCTCACCTGTCTGAGCTATCACACGAACTTGAACAAGAGATTCAACGCTTTAAGCTGTAATCTTGTCTCAAGCTAAGCAAAAAAAAGGAGCCATCTGGCTCCTTTTTTGATCGCTATTAAGCGTGAAGTATATTACAGCCAGAACTCACTGATGGGTTGCTCTTCACTGTAATGATGGGCGATTTGCGCTTGCAGTAGCTCTGCGGTAGCAATTGCATCGGTTAATGCATGGTGAGGCGTATAGTCTGGCAGCCCATAACGGCGTCGAGATTGCGCTAGCCGAACCGATTCTGGTTTTTTCCCTTTTAAACGCTCCCAGAGAGAGCCTGAACGTTTCTGTTGAATCGTTTCTTCAAGGTGCAGCGTATCTAAAACAGGAAACTCAATACCTTCCCCTAAACGGCTTTTGAGCGCTTTATCCAGAAACTCTCTCTCGATACGACGGTAATGAACAACAATGATTTTCCCGCTTAAGCATGGTAGCAGCTCGCTTAAGATATCGCCTAAGTCAGGTGCATCGATCAATTCGCTGTGAGTAATACCGTGTATAATGACTGAATCTTCATCGAGTGCACGCTGTGGACGTACCTTCCAATGACGCGAGTTACGTAGGAAAATTCGCTTCAGGTTAAACGGCACCAAACCAATAGTAATGATGTCATGTTTTTCAGGATTCAAACCCGTCGTTTCGAAATCTAACGCCACGAACTCCACCTCAGATAACGGTGTTTCTGGAGCAGGCGGCTTGTTGCTATAAAACGCAATTAAATTCTCATCCTTCGCCATCTCCAGCTTTTGTTCAAACTTCGTTGGCCACTGAATGGTTGGCTTCTGAAAGAGCTTTTTAATCATGCTAAACCTCACTTAAAGCTCTTGTTCGCTTGGTAGCGGAACTTAAGGAAATTTTGACCATTGCTTAGGATCTGGAATGCATCCTTTAGGTTGCGACGTTCAAACTCAGAGAGGTTTTCCGGTTCGATATTGTTATCAGGCTCAATGCCTAGTTCCACATCCGTCGCTTGGTGACGAATACGTACCATGGAAATAAATTCTAACGCGTCTTTTAAGTCTTGTGCTCGACCTTTTGGCAAAATGCCAGCATCAATAATGTCGTCAAGACGCTCAAACGAGTTCTGTGCTCGTGAACCAACCGCCAGAGAGTGAACGCGAATTAAGTCGACCAGAGGAGCAGTACCGCGACGTTTGAGGTTGATGGAGTTGTTGTGTCTGCCATCTTTTTCCATCACGAAGTCTTTAAAGAAGCCCAGAGGTGGTGTTCTGTTTAGTGCGTTACGAGCCAAACACGCTAAGAAGCGGTTGTTCTTTCGAGCGCGACGAACAATAAAGCTAGTTAACTGTTCTGCCCATTTTAAGCGGCCATAGACGCCATCCAAGTCGAAAAAGATGGAGGCGTTGAGTAGTGCTTTCGGGTTCGGGTTATCAATCCAGTCAGCAAAACACTCTTCCCACTCTGAACGAGTCATGCGCCATAGTGGGTTGGTTGCCATAATATCACCTGTGCAATATTTGTAGCCACAGGCATCTAACCCATCGCTGACGTATTTTGCTAGGGCTTCGAAGTATTTACCATGTTTCTCTTCTTGATAAGTCTCATCTAGAATGATGGCGTTATCTTGGTCAGTCACCAACAGTTGCTCATCTCGCCCCATTGAGCCAAGTGCAAGGAAACAATAAGGAATTGGCGGTGGACCAAGCTCTTCTTCTGCCATTTCTAGCAGACGCTGTTTGAAGCTTCGGCCAATGACCGACATCGCGCTACCCACCATGTGAGAGTTGGCATCTTCATTGACCAGACGCACGAAGCTGCTTTTCACTTCTTCGGCAACAACTGCTAAATCTTCGATAGTCTGTTGTTGGAAAATACTACTCACCAACAACAACGAATTCTGAGATTCATAACGAACAATGTCGGTTGTTTCGATAATACCGATTGGTAATTGGTTTTTTACCACTGGTAGGTGATGTACGTTGTAACGCAGCATCGTTAACATTGCTTCATAGATGTAAGCGTTGTGGTCAAGAGACATGACCTCCGTGGTCATCACACTGGACACATCGTCCTGTGGGGACAAACCTTCAGCTAACACACGGGTACACAAGTCACGGTCAGTAATGATACCAAGTACTGGGGACTGTGGATCGTCTTCGTCACGAACGAAATCTGGGTCGACGATAAGTAAAGCCGATACGTTGTCATTCGCCATTTGCTGCGCGGCTTGCTGGATTGTCTGACCACGATCAATCGTATGAGCATCGCCAGTCAGCAAGGTTTTCACTTTTGACGTCGTCAGGTCATTGGCGTCTTTGTTTTCTGAAATGGCTTGGCGTAAACGAGCGCTATTTTCAACTTCAACAAAATCCGCAAAGGAATCAAAGTTATCGTAAATTTCTTGGAAAATGTCACCAGGAATACAGTAGAGCAGGGTATCCTCAATGGCTTTTACCGGAAAGCGGACTTTGTTATTGGTGAGCATGCCCATCTGGCCAAATAGGTCACCTTCGTCAAGGCGGTTATACAGCTCACCTTTGCGTCGATAAACTTCAACAACACCGCTTCGCACCACGTATAAATCTTGGATATAGTCTCCAAAATGGATGATGGGGGTATCTTCTCGGTAGTACGAGATTTCGACACTCTCTGTCACCTTGTTTAGTGTTTCTTCAGGGAGTTCATTGAACGGGGGATACTTGGCGAGAAAGTTGTAAATCTCGAGCAGTTCTGCATCCATTGAAGGCGCCTTTTAGTTCGCAAATAATAAAGTAATCTTAACTTAGTTTTAAAACAGAGTCTTATCTGAACCGCGATTTTCGTGCTCAGTCATAAGATTCTGACATATCGCACGATAAGGGAGCTTCATTTTTACTACTATATGGTCACCTCAATTGAAAAAGACGTCGTCGATATGTTTTCTTCGTGATGACTGATTAGATCTTTGGCTGTTTCAGATCGTTATCACGTCTTTAGATTAAGCTATTCTTCTTGAGCCAAGTAGCTCAGGCGATGGAATACAGTGTTTAGATAATTCTCATGAAAGGAAGTCGAATGGTGAGAAATTTATTGCTTGTTTCTTTAGCTGCTTTGCCGGCGATATCAAGCGCAGCGGTCATGGACCAAGCAGAAAAATTTGGGTACGAACACATTCATTTGGATGTTGGTGCCGGAACGACAAACGAAGAATGGTTAGATAACTCTAATGCGACCACAGTTGGACTCGGTGGTAACTATTTGTTTACTGAGAACTGGTTGTTTAATGTTGATTACTCAGCGCAGTTTTTCCATCCGGATGATTTTACTCTTCGCATTGACCGCCTTTTGTTTGGTGGTGGTTACCGTTATGGAGTTACAGAGCAATTCGATATCTACGGGCTATATGGAATAGGCGCAATCAAAGCGAAAGCGACGGACGACAAAACGGATAATACGTTGTCTTCCGATAGCGAATTGATTCAAGCTGTAACTGTTGGGGTGAATTACTTGCTCAGTGAAAAGCTTATTGCGACAGCTGAAGTGGAGTTGAACTGTAGTGATATCGTTGATGAGAACAATTTTAAGATCGGTCTTAACTACCAATGGCATAAAGTCATCGGCACTGGTCTTTTTTATCAGTTTAGAGATACTGATTACAGCGGTGAAAGCTCAGATTACGTCAATGAAGTAGGGCTGAGTTTGAAGTTTGTCTACTAGATCGGACGGGTTCGTTTTTGGCGTTAAGTTAAAACAAAAAAGGTCAGCTTATGCTGACCTTTCCTTTTAATAAAGTATGCGACAGTCGATTATAAAACCGCTGCAATGCCTTTACATAGAGGGCCCATATTTGACTTCGTCATACCAGCAACACTGATTCGGCCAGAACCGACAATGTAAATACCGAACTCTTCTTTAAGGCGGTTAACTTGCTCTTTAGAAAGACCAGAGAAAGAGAACATACCATTTTGACGCTCGATGAAACTAAAGTCTGCGTCCACACCCTCTGCTTTTAGTGTCGCTACAAACAGTTCACGCATTTCTTGAATACGGTCACGCATTTCTGCTACTTCAGCTTCCCATTCCGCACGCATTTCGGTGTTGCCAAGAATGTGAGTCACGACAGCGCTGCCGTGTGCAGGTGGGTTAGAGTAGATAGAGCGAATAATGGCTTTAACTTGAGAGAATGCGGTTGTTGCGACTTCTTCTGACTCAGCTACTAACGTGAAGGCACCTACGCGTTCATTGTATAGGCCAAAGTTTTTCGAGAAAGAGCTCGCGACTAGGATTTCTTTGTTGTACTTAGCAAAAGTACGAAGACCTGCAGCATCTTCTTCCACACCTTTAGCAAAGCCTTGGTAGGCGAAGTCGAACAGAGGAAGCAATTTCTTCTCTGCGATAAGTTTCGCCAATGTTTCCCATTCTTCAGCTGTAGGATCGATCCCTGTAGGGTTGTGACAGCAGCCGTGTAGAAGCACGATGTCGCCTTCAGATGCAGATTGCAGATCATTTAGCATCGCATCGAAGTCTTTGTCTTTTGTTTCAGCATTGTAGTAGCTGTATTGTGCCGTTTCGATACCAGCAGCAGTAAATACGCCGTTGTGGTTCGCCCATGTTGGGTTGCTGATCCAGATCTTTACATCGCCTAGTTGACGTTTAATGAACTCGCCGGCAACACGTAGTGCACCAGTACCACCCGGAGCTTGAGCTGTTTTAGCGCGTTTTTCGTTTACAATTTCTGCATCAGAGCCGAAAAGCAGTTTTTGCACTGCAATACCGTACTCTGCTGTGCCTTCGATGGTTAGGTAAGATTTGGTTTTTTCAGTTTCAACAAGTGCTGCTTCAGCTTTCTTTACTGTCGCAAGAACGGGAGTTTCGCCTTGCTCGTTTTTGTAAATACCTACGCCAAGGTTAATTTTTTCTGCGCGAGCATCTTTTTTAAACTCTTCAGTAAGGCCAAGAATAGGGTCAGCCGGAGCGGCAACTACTTTTTCAAACATAATCTTCATCCATGTTAATCGAAGGGGTGTGCTAACATTTATACCTTTCAGCAATATTGGTTACAACCGTTACTGAAAAGAAAACCTAAAAAAGTTGCGATTTGAAACAGAATTCTAACATAACTAAAGCTTTTGCCATGAAAACGTTTGGTAGGCACAGAGTTTGAAGGGCATTTATGCCATGGTTGGAGAAGTTTTGCACACATCCCAATCGTTTCAATTCAGTGCTTTGCGTTAACGCGTTTATAGTTGTCTAGTGAGGATTTGTTGAGACAAAAACGCCCCACCAAAGGTGGAGCGTTTACTGTTAGAAGTATGGATATCGGTTGGGGTTATTTCTTCAGATTGATTTCCGACTCAACCGCATTGGTTTCGATGTCAGGGTTAGAAGAAAGTTTTTCAGTCGCCCAGTCGTTCATATGCTTTAAGATCGCTTTTAATGCGTGCTTTTCGGTTGGTACTTCTGTCTTTTCAACTTCAAGTTTTTGCTTCGGATGCGTACCCGTCGCATCTTCCGCAACGTGTAGCCAATCTGGGTGCCAGTAATAAGGTTGGCCGGAAGGAGAGCTCCAAGAATGTACGCCGTTGGATTCACCTTTGTATTTAATATCTTCTTCGTTGTATTTCGCCATTATTGTTTTCTCTCATAATCCATGAGTTGAGGTGTGCATCACCATTACTATTTAAATGTAACAGATGTAATGAAAATTAATGTGATAACAATCGACTTATTTTGCCCTTTGAACGCTATAGAAGATGCGTACTTCTCATTCAGAAGAATTTACTATTTGGCAGGTTTTAGCTTTATTTGTGTTTAAAGCATACAACGATGGATTCGCCTACCTAATGCTATTCTTGAACGGTGATAGAGCCTAAACTACTCGTCATTCAAGTGTTTGAGAATCGCCGCTTTTGCATGCTCTTCTGTCGCTGTTTCTCCATCAGGGACTTCAAGGTCAGCCTTTTTGTGTTCACCCAAAGCATCTTCAGCGATATGCAGCCAATCAGGATGCCAATAATAAGGGGTGGTACTGCCAGGATGGTCCCAACTATGTACACCTTTATGTTTTCCGCGATACGAGAGATCGTCCATTGTAAAAACTTTCATCGCTTCCTCCTGATTTAAAGACCGTAGCTCGAAGTGAGTTTAACGCACTCAGTCCAACGTAAAACCTTGGCTTTTAGGTATTGCAAAGATGTGAGGCAATATGTGTGTAACAGTCAAAGTATGGGATATAAACGCTCACTTCGTGGCTGAAATATCTATTGATAAGCTTGATAAATTACGTTGCTAAATTGAATACTCCCGTATCAGAATGCTGGCGCGAAGTATGCTATGGTGCGGCTGTAAGTGAAATGAGGGAAACATGAACCGATACCGTCAACTGGCTGAGCTGTTCAAAACGCAGATTCAGCAAAATACATGGAGAGCAGGGGAAAAGCTGCCATCAGTGCGTGTAACAAGCCGAAACCATTCTGTCAGCGCAGGTACGGTATTACAAGCTTATCAGCTGCTCGAAGCACAAGGTTGGGTCGCAGCGAAACCTCAGTCTGGATACTTTGTGACTGCGGAGTTGGACCGCTTCGAACCGAGTTCTCCAGCCACTTCCGTTTATCGCTCCAGCATCAACGATGAACTTTACGACTACCTCAAAAATCAGGTCTCACCGAATGCGGTGAAGTTTGGCTCCGCGTTTCCAGACCCTGCATTGTTCCCATTAGAAGCGCTAAACCGCAACCTAGCCAGCTCAGGCAGGAAGATGGGGGCAGAGACGTTATTGGATAACTTGCCGCCGGGCTGTGAGTCTCTACGCCGTTTGATTGCTCAACGGTACATCCAACAAGGTATGGTGTTTACCCATGATGATATTGTCGTTACTTCTGGCGCATTAGAAGCGTTGAATTTGAGCCTTCAGGCCGTGACCCAGCCTGGAGATACTGTTGTAGTTGAATCACCGACGTTTTATGGCGCACTTCAAGCGATTGAACGTTTAGGTCTAAAGGCGATAGAAATAACGGTGGATCCGTTAACTGGACATTCAGTGGATCAAATTGAAGCGACTTTTGCCGACAATGATGTTCGCGCATGTTGGTTAATGACTAACTTTCACAATCCAACAGGAACTTTATTAAGTGACGGGCAGAAGCAACGTATCGTCGAACTGGCTGATAAATACGATGTGTACTTGATCGAAGATGATGTGTATTCAGAGCTTTATTTTTCTGAAAAAAAGCCAAGCTCACTTAAAGCTTTTGATACACAAGAGCGCGTGTTGCATTGTGGATCATTTTCAAAAAGCCTTTGCCCTGGCTATAGGCTGGGCTGGGTGGTAAACAAACGCTTCAATGAGCAACTTCAAAAGCTGCAACTTATCTCGACGTTGTCAGGCAGTGCACCAATCCAGCAGGGTATCGCGCATTACTTGCAAAACGATAGTTATGATAGCCATCTTAGAAAACTGCGAAAGAATCTTGAGCAGCGGCAATTGGCGTTTATTGAACTGGTTGATAAGTACTTTCCCCAATCGATTCGTTACACGCAACCGGAAGGCGGCTATTTTCTTTGGATAGAACTGCCGAAAACAAAGTGCGGAAAAGCGATTTATCAAAAGTTATTGGAAGCGAACATCACTGTAGCATTTGGTCAGTTGTTTTCTGTCGCTCCAAATTATGAGAACTACCTGAGGCTTAATACATCGTTACCTGTAAATGATGAATTAGAACAAGCCGTGAAGACGGTCGGAGAATTACTTCATTAGCCAACTGTTTACCTGTTTTTTGCTCAAACTGTATCAGTGGACGATACCGAAGCTGTGTTTCAATCATGGGCAGACAACCATTTAGGTTAGGAGCCGTAATGAAAAAGCAGTTGGTAAAGCATGAACTTAGGTTGATGGGTGTTGCTATTTTTAGCGCATTTTTGTTGGTTTTTGCACACTTGATATTGGCGAAATCTTTTTCTCATATGGTTTGGACGGAATACACTGCTGCCGTTATCCCATTTGTGATGTTTGGCTTGTGTGTGGTTGGAGTAAAATACGCAGCGCGAGCAGATGAGGGTGACGACGAAAATAACAACTAGAGTGCGTCACCTGTTGCTAGAAAATCATTCGTACAAATAAAAGACCTCCACATGGGAGGTCTTTTTAATTCGATATCACTAAAAAGTGATTAGAAGTTCGCAGAGCGAGGAGTACGTGGGAATGGGATCACGTCACGAACGTTGCCCATACCAGTGACGTAAGATACTAGGCGCTCAAAGCCTAGACCGAAGCCTGCGTGTGGCACTGTACCGTATTTACGTAGGTCGCGGTACCAGCTCATGTGTTCAGGATCGATACCCACTTCACGCATACGTGCATCTAGAATGTCTAGGCGCTCTTCACGCTGAGAACCACCGATGATTTCGCCGATGCCCGGTGCTAGAACGTCCATCGCTGCAACTGTTTTACCGTCATCGTTAGCACGCATGTAGAATGCTTTGATGTCTTTCGGGTAGTTCTTAACGATTACAGGTGCTTTGAAGTGTTCTTCAGCAAGGAAACGCTCGTGCTCAGAAGACATATCGATACCCCATTCAACTGGGAATTCGAACTCACGACCTGAATCAAGAAGGATCTGGATTGCGTCAGTGTAGTCAACTTGCGCGAAGTCAGAAGAAACGAACTGCTCTAGACGAGTGATTGCTTCTTTGTCGATGCGTTGAGCGAAGAACTCAAGGTCATCGCGACACTCTGCAAGCACTGCTTTAAACACGTACTTGAGCATGTCTTCAGCCAGTTTCGCTACATCATCCAGTTCTGCGAACGCAACTTCAGGCTCAACCATCCAGAATTCTGCTAGGTGGCGGCTTGTGTTTGAGTTTTCAGCACGGAAAGTAGGGCCGAAAGTGTAAACTTTGCTTAGCGCACAAGCGTAAGCTTCTGCGTTTAGCTGACCAGATACGGTTAGGAACGTCTCTTTACCGAAGAAGTCTTCGTTGTAGTCCACTTTACCAGCGTCAGTGCGAGGAAGGTTTTCCATGTCTAGCGTAGATACGCGGAACATTTCACCAGCGCCTTCAGCATCTGAAGCCGTGATCAACGGCGCAGATACCCAGAAGTAACCTTGCTCGTGGTAGAAGCGGTGGATTGCTTGAGATAGGCAGTTACGTACACGTGCTACTGCACCGATTACGTTTGTGCGCGGACGTAGGTGCGCAACTTCACGTAGGTACTCGATTGAGTGACGAGTTTTTGCCATTGGGTAAGTTTCAGCATCTTCAACCCAACCAACCACTTTAACGTCAGTGGCAGCAAGTTCGAAGTCTTGACCCTTTGCAGGAGATTCAACAATCTTACCAGTTACTTCAACAGAGCAGCCAGTCGTTAGCTTTAACACTTCGTCTTCGTAATTATTAAGATTATTTGGGACCACGGCCTGAATCGGGTCGAAACAAGAGCCGTCATATATGGCAAGGAAAGAGATTCCAGCTTTGGAATCACGACGTGAACGGATCCAGCCACGAACAGTCACTTCGCTGTCTACTGCTAGCTGACCTTTCAATACGTCTGATACAGGCGCGTAAGTCATGTTTTCAATATTCTCCATTGAGGTAAAAATTCAACTCAACGCTTACTTAAAGTACTTGTCTAATAACATTTTTGTTCAAAAAACAAGCTAAGCGCTGAGTTGGGTAGCATTTTACAGATTCAACGAGACATATTACCTGTCAATTCGCTCGCATCAACCTTTATATTCGTTTTGATGGGGAGAATCTCTCTATTTATTCACTCTTTTGTGCTCTGAAAGTGTGAATTGGTTTAGTAATTGCTCTAAACGTTCGGATAGATGCTCTAAATCAACACTAATATCACGCGTGTGCGATGCTGATTGCGATGTGTCGTTAGCATGCAGTGTGATCACATCTATTTTAGATTGAATATGCTGACTTACATCAGATGTGGTTTGCGTCTGGTTTTGGATATCTTCTGCATGTCTGAGCACTTGGCGCATTTCGTCAACAACGTTATGCATTGTGGCTGATAGTGCCTCGACATCGACAGAGCGTTGATGAGCAAACTGGCAGACGGTATCAACAGAAGTTAATGACTCTTCACTTCCTTGCTGGAATTGAGAAATGATATGTTCAATATTACCAGTGGCTTCAGCCGTCCTAGAAGCCAGGTTACGCACTTCTTCCGCGACGACCGCAAAACCGCGTCCTTGCTCTCCGGCACGGGCGGCTTCGATAGCAGCATTCAACGCGAGCAGATTGGTTTGTTCTGCAATACCCTTAATAACCACAAGAATGGACGACACTTCTTCGGTTCTTTGATTTAGAGAGCTGATTTTTTCCCGTACGGTATCAATGTTACTTACTAGTTGTTTGATGTCTTCACTGACGTTGTGTGCTTGGCTTGCACTATGAGTGGCGACATCAACGGTGTGATTGACCAAAACAGTAGCGTTGTTAGTCGAGTCCTCAACCGCAGTTTGTTGCTGCAACATATCGGTGATATTACTTTGTACTTCGTTGGTCTCTAGCTGTTGGTTATTGGCCGCTTTATCTGTGGACTGCGCGACAGCAGTTAGTTTACTCGCGGAGTCGGCAAGTGAGTGAGAGGTGTCTTGCACACGTTCTAAGCTTTCGGAGACCGTATCCATGAATGAATTGATTGCAGTAGAAAGTTGGCCCACTTCATCCTGTTGGTGATGCATAAGTCGTTGAGATAGATCTTTGCTTTGGCTCACATTCGACATGAATTTCGACGTTCTTTGAATTGGTCGTACAATGATTTTCTGAATCAAACTCATCGTTATGATGAAGCCCACAAATGCGATTACGGCCATTATTCCCATCGCAAACATTGCCTGTTTACTGATCATTGAATTGACATGATTCATGTTGTATTCCAAGCGAATCGCGCCCAACACTTCTCCTGCTGGTGCAACGTGGCAAGAAACGCAGTTGGTGCCACGGTAATTTTCGCTCGATTTCATTGGTAGCGCGACTACTAACCCTTTACCCCAATCGGCTGAGATTGGTTCGATCACCAGTTCACCATTCAACGCTCGTTGATCAATATCATCGACAGGCTGCTGGTTTTGTTGCCCAGGTCCGTAAAGTTTGGTCACAGCGTCAGCTCGCAACACGCGAACTGCTTCAATGCCTTCTTGGGCCAGGGCCTTTTGACGTAAGGTTTCTTTTTGCGACATGGTGCCCGTAAGCATCATCATATTTAGGCTATCGAAATAATTACTAGCCTTGTCATGGAGTTGTTCACTAAGAACATCATTGATTAAGGTTTTTTGTTGATGGTATTGGTAAGCCGTAGAGGCAGCTAGAACGCAGCTGAAGACAGCAATTAACGCCAGTAAGAGCTTAAAAGTGATAGTTGAGCGCATAAATTTATAAGTGTAATTGGAACGAACTGCACAATATTAATGTGCACAAATGCGTACTGCGAACAACGAAATGAATGATTGTGACCCCACACATGTTGGGGATATGTAATTGTGATGTGAGTGCTGTGTAATCAAATGTTTGGCGCGTGACAGAAATACGGCGCTTTGGTGTGAGTGATAGCAAAGAGGCCGGGAACCAGCGGAAGTTTTTGCTACGCTTGTATGGGGTAACGCTTGTCTCTTGGCAGCGAATTCCTTAGTATTGCCTGTCTTTTTAAAGCCTGAGAATCAAGATGAAAACAGAATTATACAAAGAGTTTATGTTCGAAGCAGCACACCATTTGCCACACGTACCAGAAGGTCACAAGTGTGGTCGTTTGCACGGACACTCTTTCCTTGTTCGTCTTTATGTAGAAGGTGAAGTTGATCCACATACAGGTTGGGTAGTGGATTTTGCAGAGATCAAAGCTGCATTTAAACCAATTTACAATCGCTTAGACCATTACTACCTAAACGACATTGAAGGGTTAGAGAACCCGACTAGCGAAGTGTTAGCAAAATGGATTTGGCAGCAGCTTAAGCCAAGCTTACCACTGCTAAGCAAAGTAGAAATCAAAGAAACGTGCACAGCGGGTTGTATTTACAAAGGCGAATAAGTCACTTTCTATTGAGCATTAAACAAGGCAAGCGAGAAGCTTGCCTTTGTTGTATCTGAATGGCCCAATTTTGATTATGCTTCACCAGCTAGCTCAATGGGTGTCGTAGAATCCATTCTTTTTCATTATCACCCAATGTTGTTTCCTCTGTATTAATGAATCCGCACGCATCAAAAAAACTGATAGCGTATTGCTGACTTTGTGGAACAGTGGCGCAAAGAGAGGTGCTTTTAGGGTTAATGGTATACGCATAAAGGAACAGTTTACGCAATGCCTCACTCCCAACCCCTTGACGCTGGAAACGTTGATCAATCATCAAGTATTTAAGCTCCAGTTCGTATCGTTTAGCAAACGGCGCATGTTGGGAGAAACCTTTATCGATAACAAGATAGCCTACTAATAGGTCATCAGAATAAATCGTAAACAACGCCTCTGACTTACTACGTTTTTGGTAAGCCATTTCAAACGGTGTAAAAAATCCTTTTTGCTCTTCTTGCACATCCAATTGCATCAAACTTGAAAAATCTTTCAGTTTGGTGGGTTTAATCGCAATCATCGCTCAATCACAAATTGGCGGCATACCGTTATGCCACCACGAGTTTTTATAGAGTATTAAATCTATTTTAAGTAACTAACCGAGTGAAGAAAAGCTAGCAATGAAGAGGGTAATAATAACCTTGGTGAATATAGGCGCCCAATGTTGTGAGTAAGTGAGCACTGTCTGCCGTTTCTACGCCTTCAACAATGACCGTGCAGCGATACGTATTGCCCATAGCAATTAACTGACGCAAGGTTTCTATCTTTTTATCATCAGATTTTAGGCCAATAACAAATTCTCGGTCGATTTTTAGGTAGTCCGGATTCAGCTTGCTGATAAGCGCCACATTATTATTGCCGGTGCCAAAGTCATCAATACTGATTTTACAATCCAGTGCTTTTAGTTTCGCGACATTGCCATAAATCTCAGAGGTATAATACATCGATGCATTTTCTGTGATTTCGATTGTCAGCAAACGGCAATCCCGATTAGATAGCTCTCTATATAGGATTGAAAAGTTACGCCCTCGCAGCAAAGAAGGACAAACGTTAATGCTGATAGGGATGGGCAACGCTTTTTGTTTGGTGTAGATGGAATCAATCACCAGTAAGGTATGAGTTAGCAGCAATCCATTGCGGATCAGTGTTTCAATAAACCGTTGCGTATTTTTTACCTTAAACCGGGAGAGGGCTTCGTAGTGCACAATCTTTTGTGCCGAAGTGTTATAAATCGGTTCCAGTTTTATTTTGAATTGTCGAATTGCGCACAAGTAAGCCATAAAGGCTTGTAGGGAGCGGTGACGCAGTATAATGAGAAAAAGTAAGCTCAGTAGAATGATACTTTGAAACGGTCCAGAGATGTAATACACCTCTTTATAGCCACTATTCTTTACGTGATAATTGAAGAAGCGTTCATTGGTGTTACCAATCTCTAACGATGTTCCGGTATTCGTTGATAGCTTCATACCGGAAAGAAAAAAACGTGAAATATGATTTTCAACATTGTCGGATAAGTTAATGTTTTTAACACGAACCAAAACAGTTGCGTTATTTAAGTCAAATGATTGGGTAGTGTAATTGCTATTGTTACTCCACTCTTCAAACGCTTTTTTGCTGACAGGGACAACGGTTTCTGGAGTGACTAAGCATCGAATATTGAAACGATCTAGCATCATGCTCGATTCCACCAACTTCACATTATCAAATAGTGACTTCAGTTCGCTTTCATTAGCAAAGCAACTCCTGCGGGAAAGATTCTCTGCAATTTCGAAGGCGTTATCCAGATAATTATGTTTAACGATGCTGTTTATCGCGTAGTAACAGATAGCAAAGAAAATGATCGCAGTGATCAACACAACCCACATTGCTTCTGAATAGATCTTTTTATTACGCAGGCAAATACGAAGCGCTTTGCGAAGACTATTGGTTGTGTATTGATTGATCTTCTGTTGATGTTCGATGCCATTCTGATGGTTGTTTTGCATAGTAAAAGGGATGAAGTATCCGGTCCGGTGAATGTTTTCGATAATGTTTTTGTTAGTGGTTAAATGTTCTTCCGTGAGCTTGCGAAATTTCTTTCTTAGAGCGGCCACCGCGTTTTTAAAGCCATTTTCAGGCAGTGTCATTTTGTATTGTTGAGTGATTTTGCTTTCTATTAACCGCTGACTAATCGGCGTATTTAAACTGCCGTATGTGGCGATAGTTGACAGAATGGCGTACTCATTTGGGTTGACAGGAATGGAGTGGTGGAGTGACTGATTGAGCTCTAGAGATATTTCGTTTTCGGACAAGCAAACGCAGATTTGGTTTCCAATTTCAAACCTAATCATGTGTTGATGTGCTCCAAGTTTAATTTTTGGCTACGTTATCAATAAAGCTAGGGAAGAGATGTGATTTTTTACTGAGATATCCATAATATTTGGATATATTCAACGTTTTAGGTTTTTTTTACTTGTCCTGATAACGCATTCTCCTGGGTTTTTGGGGTATAAAAAAACCCGAGCATAAACTCGGGTTTTGATTGGTATTCAGAAAGGCGTGTTAGCAAATCACTTTGATTGCTAGACCACCTTGAGATGTTTCGCGGTATTTCGCGTTCATGTCTTTACCTGTTTCTAGCATGGTTTCGATAACCTTATCTAGAGAAACAGTTGGAGCTGAAGAGCGACGTAGTGCCATACGAGTAGAGTTGATTGCTTTTACTGCCGCAATACCGTTACGCTCGATACATGGAACCTGAACCTGACCTGCAACTGGGTCACACGTTAGACCTAAGTTGTGCTCCATTGCGATTTCTGCTGCCATACATACTTGCTCTGGGCTACCACCCATAAGCTCAGCAAGGCCTGCTGCTGCCATAGAACATGCCACGCCAACTTCACCCTGACAGCCAACCTCTGCACCAGAGATCGACGCGTTACGCTTGTAAAGACCACCGATTGCGCCAGAAGCTGCAAAGTAACGGATGTAATCTTTTTCAGTCACAGTTTGGATGAACTTATCGTAGTAAGCCAGTACCGCAGGGATGATGCCACACGCACCGTTAGTTGGTGCTGTAACAACGCGGCCACCTGCTGCGTTCTCTTCGTTTACTGCGAAAGCAAACATGTTTACCCAATCAACAACAGACATTGGGTCGTTTGTTGTCTTTTCTGAAGTAAGTAGCTGCTGGCGAAGTGCTGCTGCACGGCGAGGCACACGCAGTGGACCAGGCAAAATACCTTCTTCATTCATACCGCGATCCATACACTCGCGCATTGTGCGCCAGATGTTTGCGAAATAAGTACGAGTTTCTTCATCTGAATGAAGCGCATGCTCATTCTTCATGGTTAGTGCGCTGATGGACAATCCACTTTCGTGGCATTGGTTAACCAGTTCCTCTGCCGTTGTAAACGGGTAAGGTACTTTTACTGGGTTTTCAGCTTCTTTACCGAAATTTTCTTCATCAACGATGAAACCACCGCCGATAGAGTAGTAAGTTTTTGAGTACGCCTTTTCGTCATCAATCCAAGCGTGGATCTGCATGCCGTTTTCGTGTAGCTCTAGGTTTGTTTTGTGGAAGTTCATTCCACCTTCACGTGGGAACGATACTGTGTGACAGTGCATGCCAACAGGAAGGCGTTCAGTTTCTTCTACACGAGCGATAAAGCCCGGGATAGAATCGATATCAACTTTCTCAGGAGTGTTGCCTGCAAGACCCATGATGATAGCAATATCTGTGTGGTGACCTTTCCCTGTCAGTGATAGTGATCCATAAACGTCAACGGTGATTTTAGTGATGTCGCGCAGTTTTCCCATTGCACGAAGATCATCAATAAACTCTTTACCCGCTTTCATTGGGCCTACAGTGTGTGAGCTTGAAGGTCCAACACCGATTTTATAGATATCAAAAACACTAATCATATCGATTACCTCAGAAGAAAGCCTCCCAAGGGGAGTTGGGAGGCTTAATTTTATCGTTATATTTTTGGATTAATCATACTGCAACGGGCAGAGATGATTAAAGAGCGCCGTAGATTACAGAACTAATTGCAGCAAGACCACAGATTGCTGTGAAAATTTGCACAGGTGCTGAAGTTTTGTACTTAGCCATCGCAGGAACTTTTTGCATTGCGAAGATTGGCATCAAGAATAGGATTGCCGCAATCATCGGTGCACCCATTGTTTCAATCATACCTAGGATGCTTGGGTTAACGATAGCAACGATCCAAGTTGTGATTACAATGAAGATTAGAGACATCTTCTCGATCTTACTTACTGGTGATTTTGAACGAGATTTCACTAGACCAACTAGACCTTCGTGCGCACCCAAGAAGTGGCCAAAGTAGCTAGAGGTGATCGCTGCGAAAGCAACCAATGGACCCATGTAAGAGATCAGTGGAGATTCATGCACGTTTGCTAGGTAAGAGAGAACAGAGATGTTTTGCTCTTGCGCCGTTGCTAGTTGCTCTGGAGACAGAGAAAGTACAACAGAGAAAACGAAGAACATAACAAAGCCCATCAGCATCATTGCTGCGCCACCGGTGATAGCGTCAGTTTTCTTAACTGCGTCATCACCGTATACACGACGTTGCTCTTTAGAGAACTGAGAAATGATTGGGCTGTGGTTGAAAGAGAACACAATAACAGGGATTGCTAGCCAAACGATAGCTGGCATTGCACCCCAGTCAGGTGACACTTCCATCATTGAAGTGTTCCAACCAGGAATTAGGTATACAGACAGCGCTAGTAGGATGAACACGAGAGGGTAAACCATTGCTGAAGTTGCTTTCAGCATAAGCTCTTTACCGAATACTACGCCTGCTGTCATTGCAGCAATAAGTGCACCAGAAAGTAGCCAGCGAGGAATAGATTCCATGCCCATTTGGTTAACTAGGAAAGAGTCAACTGTGTTTGTGATACCAACACCGTAGATAAGTACGATTGGGTAGATAGCGAAGAAGTAAGCGAACGTAATAAGGTTTGCGCCAGTCTTACCAAAGTGCTCTTCTACTGTGTCGGTGATGTCCGCTTCAGGGTTTTTCGCAGAAAGAACGAAACGAGCTAAAGATTTGTGTGCGAACCAAGTCATTGGTGCTGCGATTAGGGCTAGGATTACTAATGGCCAAAAGCCACCTGCACCTGCTTTAATAGGAAGGAACAGTACACCTGCACCTACTGCCGTACCAAAAAGGGACAGACACCAGGTAAAGTCTTTGTAAGAAAACTTACTAGACGATTGTGCGGTAGAAACCGCAGAAGTAGTTGTATTCATTTTTTAGTTACTCATTTTGGGAACAGGAAATAAGTCGGGAGTAATTTTGCAAGATTTTACACTAGGAAAATTAGATCTAAATCATTTATTGCTTACGCTTATTGAATGATATGTCAAAAACCTGCTTTTTATCACGAAAATGATGTGCTACTCGTGATTTCTGCTAATGAGTAAAATTAGAAAAACTTATCAATAGGGCTGTTTGTATAAATTTATTTCACCGCAAGCGTTTGCGGTGAAAATGGAAAATTAATCTAATGTGAATGAATGTTTATGAAGCAACGTTTTATTAATATTGATGCGCATAATGATCGCGCCTATAAAAGCACCGATATCAACAACTATTTAATGTGAAATAATATGTTTTTGCATTGATTCGATAATTTGTGCCGTCATGCCCCAGATGAAATGCTGTCTATATGGGATAGCAAATACACGATGACTGCTTCTTTTTAGGTCAAATTTGGTGCTATACAATTTTTTGGGGTTCAGAATATGGTTGGCAGGAACCTCAAAAACTGACTCTACTTCATTTGGGTCAATATGCGTTTTATATTCCGGAGAAACAAAAGCCAAAAAAGGCGTCACATTAAACTGACTAATCGTTGGTAGTGTAGGCAGTTGACCAAACACATGAATATGCTCATCTTCTATCCCAACTTCTTCTTTGGTTTCCCTTAAAGCGGTATTCACGAGCTGAATATCTTCCTGCTCATATTTGCCACCGGGAAAGCTGATTTGTCCCGGATGATGGCGTAAGTGGGCTGCGCGCTTAGTCAGAATGACTTGTAACCCGTCATCGCGTTCCACAAAACCGATTAAGACTGCCGCATCTCTCAGGGACTTTTCTTTCATCCATTTCAGTCGTGCAAGGGACTCTTTGTGGTAGCCCGTTGGAAGCCGAAATTGAAAGTTCTGTAGTAAATGAGTTTTGTCGATAACCAAACTGAGTCCTTATTTATCGTGCCTAACCATTATTTATTATACTCAAAGACGGCAAAGCGTATGGCGTTATCGTTCCGAGTACCCCACGTTTAGTAGACACTTTACTAAGTTAGATCTAGGGTCTAATTGAGAGGTGATTTATGGCTAAACATCGTAATCCAGCGTACACCGAAGAATTCCGTAAAGAAGCAGTTCGCTT
>NZ_JAKKCS010000069.1:0-1116 GCF_021728075.1 Vibrio sp. D54
AGTTGAAAACAGGTCGACGTCATCACCGCTCGAGACGAAAGGGGGGGCGGGAATTTCCCCAGAGGGCGCCACGGACGGACCAGATGATCCGTCCGGATTGAGAGCGTCGTTGCCCTCCTGTTGAACCCAACCGACTTGGGCCGCCAACATTCGGAGCATCTCATCTTCTGCCTCGCGTTGGGCTTTCTTCTTGCCGGATGTGGTCTTCGGCGGAGCCATTTAAACCTAAGAGTACGATTTTAAAATACCTACTGATCATAATAATTAAAACTTAAAAATTTACGCTAATTAATTAAGTACGTTTAAGATTTAAATAGAGTACACTAGCTTGGCATTTTCGGTCGTTCAATGGACGTGCGACCCGCGCGATAAAGTGTAAATTTTCAATTAATCAGCCTTGGTTAAATCGAAAAACATGGCCAGTTAGGGATAGAGATAACGCGAGAGGCAGGACTAATTTCGACAAAAGTCTTTCTTAGTCCAAATCCTGTCACCAGTCATAACCCGTTTCTAGACACCATGTCCGACGTTCGGCCAATTTTTCGAAAATTTACACTCCCTCAAGTCCTTTGCAAACTCCGCCCTCAACCTCGTGTCCATAACTTCACTTAGGTTATGGTGTGCGGTGATGAAATCCACACATCACGAGGGGTTAAGGAGATAAGCAAGGAAAAGAGGCGCCATCTATTCCAAAGAGTGCGACTTAATTACACCAAGCCTATGTACTAAATTTAAATCGAAAACGTACTACTAATTAATTTACGAAAAAATACACGTAATTACATGCAATAATACGCTATTTTCCATTTAGCATGCAATAATTAACCATTTACACTATTAAAAGCAATAATTATTTAATTAATTAATTAATAACAATATTTATATTAATCATTTTTTTAATTAATAAAAATAAATTAACAATTATTTATTTAATATATTAGTATTAAATAACAATAATTATGATTTAATTAATTAATAACAACAATTAATCATTAATTAAATATTTAAAAATAATTACTAAATTAATTTCTACTAATTATATTAATTATATTTACAATTTAATTAATTAATTAAATGAACATTATTTAAATAAGGAAAAAAATAGAAATGTACCGA
>NZ_JAKKCS010000070.1:0-1095 GCF_021728075.1 Vibrio sp. D54
CACCAGCTCATCTTGACCTACACCATGATCAATCGCTTCATAAAAAGTAATTTGAACCGTACCATCATCATTGACTTCTGCTGAGAAAACTAATCGGTCGTCAGTCGATGTTCCTTGTAAGCTCAACCCATCTTCTGCAACAACAACATTTATAGATTGACCGACCGATGTAAGCGCGCTCAAACTTGGCTGCTCTGCATGCAGTGCTGGCACACCATTTTCTATGTTGATGGCTGCCGAGCTGCTTTGCTCACCAAAAAATCCAACGATGTTTTCAGAAAATACCGTTGAACCGGGTAGCACTATTGTCGGCATGGTATCTACCGCGTGGTTGCCGGCGGCATCCAACACTTCTGCTTCAATGGTCCACGTGTTGTTTAGATTGAGAGTGTTTACGTCAATTCCGGTTACTGTCCACGAACCTGATGCATCAACAAGGCCAGTAAAATTCAGCGTGTTGTCTCCGTCACTTACCCGAATCGTTACTGCCAGACCTTGCTCTACACCACTGGTTGTCCCTCTCATTTCCGTGACTATACCCTCACGGAAATCATCAATGGCAAGACCACCGCTAATATAAAAATCCGTATCGATATCAATGATGGGAGCAGTGGCATCTATGGTCGTAGCCTCATCCATCGCTTTCGCTTGGTTGCCCGCCACATCATTCACGGAGGCAGATACGGTTAACGCCCCATCGGCTAACGTGGATAAGTTCGCCCCTTCGACTTGCCACATACCATCAACGACAACGGCATTGAACGAGAGCATCACCCCCAAGCTGTCTTGAACCGTGACAGAAACCGTCTGACCATTTTCAACATCACTGACTTGCCCTGACAAAGTGACAGATTGGCGCTCTTCAATGTTTAAATAGCCGTCTCCGCCATCGTCAACGTCCACCGTCACACTTGCGAGCGTATCTTTGATGATGGTGTTTTCACTGGTTGCAGGGTTGCCCGCTATATCAATACTCTCAGCAACAACTGTCAGCGTACCTTCAGACAATCCAGAAAGGTCAACGTCGTCCAGAGACCAACTTCCACCAGTCACCACCGTTTCTAAGTTTATGACCGCTCCTAACGAGTCGGTTAC
>NZ_JAKKCS010000071.1:0-1095 GCF_021728075.1 Vibrio sp. D54
CCTTAACAGGGCGTTATGTATCCGAGTTTCGAAAGAATGATTGCACTATTTAATATGAAACAGGTTTGATTGTTTTGAGTGTGTTAGAGTACTTTTTTGTTTCAGTGAGGTACGTACAGTGTCAGTAATTCAATTTGCCAAGTTATGGAAAAACCATCCATACCCAAAATCTCCTTGTGATAGGGCTCATTTTCCTAATCAGTGTGCTATTCGTATGGGGGTTGCTCTGGAGGAAACAGGTATCGACACTTCAACTTTTGACCAAAAATATCCTAATAGGCGCTGCTACCCTGGCTTTAAACATAGTCCGAGACACATTTTAGCAGCCCAAGAGTTAGCAAATTGGATCTCTGTTAACCCTAATATATTTGGAAATAAAGAGCTTATTAAAGATCAAAGAGAAAAATCATTAATTGGTCGGAGAGGGATTATCTTTATCAGGAATGGGTGGGGTAGTACCGATCACATTGACGTTTGGGATGGCGAGCATATGAAGGGAGGCGCCCCTGATTGGATTAATCTTGGTGATGAAGTTTGGTTTTGGGAGATAAAACAGTGAAACAAATAACTGCGCTACTTTTATCGTTTGTTAGTTTTTCTTCGTTAGCATTTAATCTGTCAGTTAACAATGGATCATCTTGTACTTTGTTTGAAGAGTCTACCATTTTTGAAACAAAACTAACTTCTCCATGTAATTGGGCAGTTAATGCTCAAGGTGATTTACAGACACTCAGTGTAAAAGGTAACAAAGTAGCCATTCTTCTAGGTCAACCTATATCTTCTAATCAAGCTGAAAAATGGGGGGTAAGTGTCGAACAGAACTGTTCTCTTGAATCTGTTGGTGTAATGATTGATGAGGTTTCAAAAGTAATCGCGGTCAGTAAGCCGCTTGAAGGGGCATTGTTGTGCCCGGTTCTTCCTATAGATCATGTGTTTTTCAAAAGCTACAATTGGTCTCTCTAGCCGCTATACATAACAAAGCATTTAAGAGTGATTCCCAACGCTTGGCATTTTCAGTTCAAGGTTGGGTTTCGTGTTTTTTGGCGCAATGGTTTAGGTTCGTAGTAGCGTTGCTCACACCTTAATGCGGCGTTA
>NZ_JAKKCS010000072.1:0-1091 GCF_021728075.1 Vibrio sp. D54
CAAAAATAAAAACTTTGACACCGGGGAACTTGAGCTGGAGGTGTCAAAGTAAAATCACAACAACACATGGTGATAACCATGTTGTTGTGGACAGATCCATATAATGGTGATGTTCAAAGCAGAACTGACTACACGCACAATAGAGATTAAATAACATTGGATGTGACGGGATTATTTAGTCAATATTGTCGTGTTGCAACGCCCCAGAAATGGGGAAGAAGTTGTAGTATCGAAAGGATACAAACAAAAATAAATTTGTGGTATAGTTAGTACCTTTATTAAAGGTGTTGTTATGCTTCATGGATACATTAAATGCAGCAAATGTTGAAGTGAGCAAGGTCGGCATAACAATATTTGTATTACATATGTAATTCAAAACTAGCTAGAACCATGTCTGCATTCCAAACCAAAAAGCCTACATGCACAATAGAGATTAAATAACATTGGATGTGACGGGATTATTTAGTCAATATTGTCGTGTTGCAACGCCCCAGAAATGGGGAAGAAGTTGCAGTATCGAAAGGATACATAAAAATGCTTGATTTATTTAGAGGACATTACAAGTTGTAATGAGGTTTTCTAAAGTTTGGTTGATCCATAATTCTTTCCTAAAAAATGGTACGAACAAGAGAAACTGGGGCGGCAAGTTTTCTATATTGATATGACTCAGGTTATATCAATATAGATATATATTGATATAATGAGCAGAAAAATGGTTAATTTTCACCCATAAACAAACCATTAAAAAAAAAGAGGTATTTGACTGAAGAACCGCAGTCATTTGCCCGTTCGTACCAAGAGCATAAGACCTTCTGGTTCTAACTTTAGAAAACCTTGTGTATATACAACTTATCCAATAGATAGTCAAGTATATATATATATTATACAATTTTAATACATTATATGTATATGTTTGTATATATGTATGAAGAAAATATGAATATATATATAACATCTCAATTTGAACACAAGGATGGGTATAGTTGGTGCTTTTGTCGTTTACAGCCCCATAAAGCTTGTTGTTATGCTTCATGGATACATTAATTTGCAACAATGTTGAAGTGAGCAAGGTGTGCATGACAACACTTTTG
>NZ_JAKKCS010000073.1:0-1054 GCF_021728075.1 Vibrio sp. D54
TCCAGCTCAAGGTCCCCGGTGTCAAAGTTTTTATTTTTGTATCCTTTTGGAAAGCAAAAATATATATGCAACTTCTTCCCCATTACTGGGGCGTTGCAACCACACATATGACAATAGACTAAATAATCCCGTCACATCCAATGTTATTTAATCTATTGCACATGTAGGTTAGTTTTTGTTGAACATTGATTATCTATCGGTCGTATAAGTCGTATTACAAGGTTTCTCATTTAGTTTTCCAGTTCTGCTTTTGTTTTTTTTATAGCACTTGGGTACGGTCTTCTTAGAGGAGGGTGCCAGTCTCACTCTAATTGTGTTTTATAGTGAGGTTGCCAGTCTCACTCTTTGTTTATAGTGAGGTTGCCAGGCTCACTCTTTGTTTATAGTGAGGTTACCAGTCTCACTCTTTGTTTATAGTGAGGTTGCCAGGCTCACTTTAATATACACATTTAATGTGTATATATTTTGATAGGGATATAAGGAATCTCGTTTTTACCGTACCAAGTTTTTGCTATAAATATGTGTTTTTTTTTGAACACATTTTTTTGTTTAGGAGGAGGGTGTTATATATAATGATCCTTCCGCAGGTTCACCTACGGAAACCTTGTTACGACTTGTACTTCCTCTAAATGATCAAGTTCGGCCAGCTTCTCAGCACATTGTTGCTTGCGCGAACAATGCACCAATCCATTGGCCTTGCTAAACCATTCAATCGGTAGTAGCGACGGGCGGTGTGTACAAAGGGCAGGGACGTATTCAGCACAAGCTTATGACTTGTGCTTACTAGGAATTCCTGGTTCACGGGAGATAATTACAAATCCCGATCCCAGTCATGATAGTGATTGACAAGTTTACCCAACCCTTTCGGGCAAGACGAGCAGACTCTCTATCACTATCATTGTAGCACGCGTGCGGCCCCGGACATCTAAGGGCATCACAGACCTGTTATTGCTCTCTTTCATGTGGTTTTTGTTTATCCACCTGTACCTCTAAGAAGTAAAACGGACTTATATGATTCTATAATGACACACGAAGGCGACATTATAGGTGACCA